>JAFDGA010000029.1 GCA_019309545.1 Deltaproteobacteria bacterium | reverse complement strand
CCCTTGATCCAGGCAGATGCGCGTAATGAGTTTCATGATCTCGTTTGAGTAGCGTACTTTTGGCAGGTTCTTTCGCGCCTCCTGTATAGCCTGGCGCAGTCGTTCCTGTTCTGGTTGCCACTGCTGACAGAACCCTTGGGGGTCACTTTCAAACGCTAACCAGCGCTGCATAACCTCCATACGGCATTCCTGCTCCGGCAACCCGGCGACCTCCACGCAGAGTCCGAAACGGTCCAGGAGTTGAGGTCGCAATTCTCCTTCCTCGGGGTTCATGGTGCCAACCAGGATAAACCGGGCCGGATGGCTAAAAGAAATTCCCTCCCGTTCCACGACATTCATTCCCATAGCGGCGGCATCCAAAAGGACATCTACCAGATTTTGATGGCCTTTTCCAGATCAATAGTCCCCAGCAGCCGGTCCTCGGTCGTGCCTAAAGGCAGGTCCACTACCGGCATGGGCCGCTCTTGGCAAGGGAGCGGCTCTCCCTGCGCCCGACGCTGGTGGCAGGAGTCGCACATCAGTTCGATCTGCTCCGGATCACAGTGGAAGGGGCAGTCTGCCACCTCCCTGATTGGGGGCAGCAGTGCGGCCAGCCCCCGGGCCGCGGTAGATTTGGCAGTGCCTTTCTCCCCGCGGATCAGGACCCCGCCGAGAAGCGGGTTAATCGCGTTTAAGATCAGGGCCTTCTTCAGGCGTTCCTGGCCGACTAAGGCGGCAAAGGGAAATATTGGGCGTTTAGCGATCATTTTTACCTCCCCGCGGAAGTGCAGCGAGCGTCTTCTCTAGGGCCTTTTTCCAGGTTTCTACCTCCGAGGCGGTGACGATGTCGATCGCCCCGCCTTGGAAATTGCCGCCCGCCGCCTCACCCATGTGCTCTTCCAGCCAACCTTCGATCTCCAGATAAGTATTTTTCAGTTCCTGCAGAACTTCCGGATCGGCCTGCCACAGCCCCCGTTGTTCGGCTTCCAGCAGGCGACGGGCGATCTCTTCTAAGGCCCAGGGATTCTTGTCCTGGAAAAATTCCCGATTTTCTGCATTCAAGACAAAAGTTCGGGCAATATCATCGAAGATCCAGTCATCTACTTCCTGGGTGGTTGCTTCCCAGCCATAGACTCGCCCCACTCGCTTGCTGATCTCTCCCGCACCCTTGTAGCCGTGATTTTTCATGCCATCAATCCACTTGGGATTGAGCAACTTGGTCCGCACCACCCGGCGGATTTCGTCGGCCAGGTCGCGTACCGTCACGCGATCGGGCTCCCGGGTATCGCCATAGTAGGTGCGCACCGGCTGACCGGATAAATGCCGCGCCGCCGCCGTGAGACCGCCGTGGTTGCCGAAATAGGAGCAGCAGCCGAACAGATCGTACTCATCGGTGACCACTTTATTATAAGTTACTGTCGCGCGGCTCAAGCTATGGGCCAGGGTTTGGGGCGCGGGAGCACCAAAGGTACCTTTGCCATAGGCATAGCTGTTCCAATAAAGGAAGACCTGGGCCAGGTCGGCTTCGTCCTTCCAGGCCGAGGCATACACCGCCAGTTGGGTGCCGGCGGAATAGGTTCCCGGCTGGCTGGCAAAGATGCGGTAAGTCGCCTGTCGCCAGGCGGGACCGTCGCTGGGGTTGTGACCCAGACTCTGCAATAGCTCCAGACTGTGCCGTCGGACAAAATTATCGGCGGGATCTTCCGGCAGGCTGGCTACCGCCTGAATCGCTTCGTCCAGTAATTCCACGCAGTTGGGGAAATTGTCTCGGGTAATGCCCGAGACCCGAATGGTCACATCAATACGCGGGCGCTGCAGTTCGCGTAAGGGAATGATGTCGAAACCCTGCAAGCGGCCATTGCTCTGCCACATGGGCTGTACTCCTAACAGATACATAATCTGCGCCATGCCCTCCCCGTCGGCCCACATGATGTCGCTGGCCATCCAGTACAGGGCGACATTTTCCGGATAATTACCGGCCTCGGCCAGATGCTTGTCGAGCAACGCCTGGGTCAATCTTTTCCCTACCTCCCAGGCTCCCCGGGTGGGCACCCGGTGCGGGTCGAGGGAATAGAAATTGCGCCCGGTAGGCAGGACATCGTCTCGCCCGCGGGTGATCAGCCCCGAAGGCCCTGGGGGTATGTAACCCCCGGCCAGCCCGCTTACTAGGGCGTCCATTTCCTGGGAAGTCTCCAGCCGGGTCTGGAGGTCCCGCAACCGGCGGTCGAAATACTCCAGCTCTGCCTTATAAGGTTCTAGCGTCTGCCCGCACCCATGCTCCTGGACTACGGCGGCCAAAGGCCGCTCCGGATCTGCTAGCCAGCGACTGACCAGAGCGCGACCGGCTTGATCGGCAGCTTCTTCCAGTCGCCCGGTCTCGTCTTCGGCCAGATTTAAACCGGTTAACCGCGCCAGCAGCTGCTTCCAGGAGGGACCACTTCCATCAGGAAAGCGCACGATGGCGTGAAGAAAATCGGCCCGACGCTCTCCTTCCGGTAATTGGCCGAAGATGTGCATACCATCCTGGATATAGGTATTACGAATCAGCGAGAGGCTGTCATGGATGCGGCGCACCAGCTGGTCAAATGACAGCTCCGGGGAGAGTGACAATTGCTGATTGAGATGACTTTTTTCCAAAGTCTCCAGGATAAGGTGTTCCAGGAGGTGCGCGCGACCGGGTTCGAGGTCTTTGAGCCGGTCATAATCTGCCAGCAAGCGATCCAACTCGTCCAGCTCGTCATAGAGACCGGAATTAGTCGTCACGGTTTGCATATGATCTACTAAAACGGCATAACTGCGGCGTTTGGCAATCGTGCCTTCCGGCGGGTTGTCGGCGTTATAGATGTAGAGATGCGGCAGGTGGCCCAAAACCGCATCCGGACAACAGCCCCCGGATAGCCCGACATTTTTGCCGGGGAGAAATTCTAGGCTGCCGTGCGTGCCCACATGTAATACCACATCGGCCCCGAATTCCTTATCCAGGTAGTGATAAGTCGCCAGATACTGGTGCGGCGGGGGCACATCGGGATCGTGGAGAATTTTGCAGACCCGGCCATCGCAGCGCGCCCCCGCGCACCCCCGTTTGGGCTGCACGCAGACCACGGCATGGCCAAAAGAGAGACCGGTAACCACGATCTGGCCCTGATAAACCATGGCCGCCGGGATGCCGTGCTGGGGTTGCCCGGGCGGTTCGCCCCAAGCCTCTATTAGCCGTTGTTGCAGAGCCGGCGGTAAGGTGGCAAACCAGCGGCGATACTCGGCTTCCGAGATGCGAGCCAAATCCCCGCCCTTGGCGACGATTTCTTCGACGGTCGTCCAGCGGAATTCGCTGATCGCCTTGCGGCCCATGATGGTGTCGATCAACTCCTTGCCGCCCGCGGGCGGTTGCTCTATCCGATAACCCTCTTCTTTTAGAGCTCGGAGGATGCGGGCCACGCTTTCCAGGGTATCCAGGTGGGCGCCGGCGCCGACAGTAGCCTCTACCGACGCACAGGGGTTGTTGTGCAAGATTATCGCCACCTTGCGTGCTGCCGGGGGTTTTCCCCGGAGACGGACCCAGCGCGCTACCCGATCGGCCAAGCGTTCGGCCCGCTCCGGGATGGGGGCGCGACCGGCGATTAAATCGGTTCCCAGCTCTTCTTGGGAAATACCCGCAGCCACCATCAGGGGTTCGATCACCCCTTCGAATTCGGGCATGGCCAGAGACCAGCCCACTTCCATGCCCAGCCCCTGGGGATCAGCCTCCCATGCCGCCGCGGTTTTGTAATAAGAAGTCAGGGGCTGGATCAGAGGGACGTTCAATTGAGACAACAATTCCTGACCGGCTTGAGCGGCACTTGCTTCTGCGGTAGTGCCGCGGCGGCTGCCCAAGAAGAAAACCGTCAGTTTAACCAGAGCGGCAACGCGGGACTGGCCCTGGATGTCGAGGAAATAATCCCGGACGATCTCATCTCCACCCCGGGTCCCCAAGCCCTCATCTTTCAGGGAGTAGTAGAAGACCGGGATAACCCCCAAGCCGCGGGCCTCCAGGGCCTGGATGAGGAAATCCTCCAGTTCTAGATTGTTAACCACCCAGTCATGCCGGGAGAACAGCAAGCCGACCATGGTATCGCTCGGCAGACCCTGGGTCCGGTACCAGCTCAGGTAGTCAGCAGCGCTGGTGAAATAGTCCGTAGCCTGGGGATGATAGAGACCTTCCCAGGGCAAATCCAGGGGCGGCAATACCGGAAGCTCCAGCTGAAGCACTGCCTTGCCAAGATAGGCTAACAGGCGACGGAAGTTTTCTACACCATTGCGGATGATGTAATTATAGACAGGAGCCACTACTTCCGCTGATATGCTGGATTGCCGCCAAAACGAGGGATCGGCCCCGGTGGTGATTAAAGGAATGCGGCCGGCGAGATTCTGTAAATGCGGCTCGATCTCGCCCCAGAAGGCATCGGGGGTGCGATAAAGCAGGATAAACCGCGCGGTCTCCATCTCTTTCAAAGCTTGAGCCTGGATTTCTGGGTTTTCGCCCAGGGCGCGATGGGAATATACTTTCAAATCAAGCCAGTCACAGGTGCGGGCGGCTTGAATCAGGGTGGGGACATGAGAATTCCACATCACCACCACCCCTTTGATCGGCACGGATGTCATTCGCTATACCTCCGGATGATGATGGTTCCCAAAACAAGGCAGCAGAGGCCGAAGGCCGCTAGAAGTGCAAGGGAGCCGAGGCTCTCTACTGTCCAGCCCGGGGTACGCAAGAGCCGGTTGGTATGAGTCAACGGCAGGCTCCGGATAATCCCCTGTAAAATCCAGGGCATCTCTTCCACCGGAAAAAAGGTGCCACAAAAAAATGCCATCGGCATAATGAAAAAGTTGGTAAAAGTCGCGGTATCTTCATGGGAGCGGGATTGCATTCCCACCACTACTCCGAATGCCGCGAATACCAGACAGTTGAGGAGCAGGGCGAGGACAAAAATTATATTTAATCTTAAGCCGCTGCCCAGCAGCAACCCTAACCCCAGGATGATCAGCGAGGCAAACAATCCCCGCACCATTCCGGCCAGCACTTGACCCCAGACGATGGCCGCCGGGGTTACCGGGGCCTGGATATAGATCTGGAAAGTGTGGAAATGGAGGCGGCCCACAGTCAGGCCATTGGCCACCCAGGTATAAGAATTGGTCATGGAACTCATGGCGATCAGGCCGGGAAGTAGATAATCTAAATACGAAACCCCGGGGATCGTCACCCTTTTTCCCAGTCCCAGCCCGAAGGCCAACAGATAGAGCAGCGGCGCGAACATGGCCGAAACCACATAGCCCAGCCGCAGTAACCGGCGCCGAAAGAGCAGAATTTCCCTCAAGAAAATCGGGTACCAGTTCAATGCTGCAAACGCTCCCCGGTAAGTTTGATAAAAACATCCTCCAGATTGGCCTGTCGGATGATTACCCCGGACGGTTCGGCCCGGGCGCGAGCATAAGCTTCTTCCTTGCTTTGCAGCAGGATATATTGCCGGTGGACGCCGTCCAGCGACTCCACTACATAACCCCCGACCCGGGCGGTCAGGGCGGTCGGGGTATCGAGGGCGATCAGATGACCGTGGCTCAGGATGCCTACCCGATCGCAAAGCATCTCGGCTTCCTCGATGTAATGCGTAGTAATTAAAATGGTGATGCCGTCCGCTCGCAGTTGCCGGATCAGGTCCCACAGTTGACGGCGCACCTGGGGATCCAGCCCTACCGTCGGCTCATCAAGAAACAATACTCGGGGACGGGACATCAAGGCCCGCAGAATCAGCAGCCGCCGCTGCATGCCGCCGGAGAATTCGCGTACCAGACTCGCGGCCCGCTGGCTCTGGTCTCCCAGCTCCAAAAGTTCCCGAATCCTGGTCCGGAGATCGGGAACCCGGTAAAGCTGTCCATAGATCCGCAAGTTTTCGTAAGCAGTCAGTTCCTTATCAAGGTTGATTTCCTGGGGACACACGCCAATTAGCCGCTTCACCTGGAGTGGCTGACGCACAACATCAAAATCCTGAATCCAGGCCCGACCGCGGCTGGGGCGGGCCAGGGTGGTCAAAATCTTGATGGTGGTAGTCTTGCCCGCACCGTTAGGACCCAGCAAACCGAAAATTTCCCCAGAGCGAATATGCAGGGTCAAATCTTCCAGGGCTACTATCCCCCGATAATCTTTGCCTAAACCCTCAGTCACAATCATGGCAGTTTGGGGCACAGAAGCCTCTGGTCGCCCTGGGACAGCATCTCCACTTCCATGCCGTAGAGCTGGGCCATGGCCGCCGGGTGGACCACTTCCCCAGGCGTTCCCTGCGCGACCACCTGGCCTCCGGCCAGCAGGACGACCCGGTCAGCGAACAGCAGCGCCAGATTCGGGTCATGCAGGGTAAGCAGCACCGTCAACTGACGCTGACGGGCCAAGTCTCGTACCAATTCCAAGATCACCACCTGATTTTTAAAATCCAGGTGGCTGGTGGGTTCATCGAGCAACAGCACCTGGGGTTCCTGGGCCAGACAGCGGGCGATCAGCACCAGTTGCCGCTCACCGCCGCTGATGCGGGTATAGGGTTTGTCAGCCAGGGGCCGGATACCCAAGAGGTCCAGGATTTGTTCGACCACTTCGTGATCCCGGGATCCCGGCTGCGTCCAATAGCCGACCCGGGCCACCCGGCCCAGCAGAATGACCTCACGCACAGTGTAGGGAAAGACCGGGTGATGCTCCTGGGGGACGGTGGCCAACAACTGCGCCAAGGCTCGCCGCCGCAGCTTATCGAGGTGATGGCCAGCCAGGTTGATGGTACCGGTTTGGGGCCGGAGCTGGGCACTGAGGCACAACAACAGGGTAGTCTTCCCGGAGCCGTTAGGTCCCAACAAGACCGTGACCTCGCCCGGACGGGCCTCTATGGTTACCCCGTTAAGGATGGGCTGGCCGTTAAGCTGGATGCTGAGGTCCGTGACGGTAATCATGTCTTCCAGGATTCCTGGCCGCCTTTCTTGAGAAGATAGATAAAAAAGGGCGCTCCGAACAGGGTAGTAATAATACCCACCGGGATCTCCCCGGCGGTAAAGGTGCGGGCGACAGTATCCGACAATAGCATAAAACTGGCTCCGACCGTCATAGATAGCGGAATTACCCGCCGGTGGTCCGGGCCTACCAGCATGCGGACGATATGCGGGGTCATTAACCCCACCCAGCCGATGATGCCGCTGACCGACACCGCCGCGGCGACGGCGACCGCGGCGGCCAGGATAAACAGACCCCGCTCTCGCCCGACTTCCACTCCCAAGGCTTTCGCTTCCACCTCGCCCATGGACAAAGCATTGAGACGCCAGCGGCCCAGCCAGACGAGCGACGCCCCCGCCAGCATCCAGGGTAAGGCGGTCCAGACGGCGTGCCAATCCGCCAGAGAGAGACTGCCCATCAGCCAATAGACGATGCTGGCCAGCTTGTGGGGGTCCACCATGAATTTGATGACCGAAACCATGGCGGCGAAAAAGGCCGAAACCACAATCCCGGCCAGAATCAGGGACAGAGTCGGCACCTCGCCGCGGGTCCGAGCCAAAGTAAAGGTCAAGAAAGCCGCCAGCAGGCTGAAAATAAAGGCCCCCACCTGGATGGGCAGGGATGGAAAAAAGGCCACCGAGATGGCGCAGCCAAACGCCGCCCCCGAGGACAATCCCAGCAGATAGGCATCCACGAGCGGATTGCGGAATACCGCCTGGAGGGTGGCCCCGGAGAAGGACAGGGTCAGACCGACCAGCATCGCCAGGACAATCCGGGGGAGACGGACATTAAAGATGATCACCCGCAGGTAGTCCGGCAGGGCCGCTTGCTCGGGGCAATAAACGAACGCTCCCCACAAGGTTTCCCAGGGCACCGGGTAGGCTCCCACCTGCAGGGCCAAAACAAAGGCCGGTAAGGGGGACAGGAGCAGCCCCCACTGGACCCAGGTCCGGGCCTTCAATGTCCCCCCTGATAGGGAATGCCGAAACAGCGTCGGTAAAACTGATCAAGCTCGGCTTGCATTTCCGCTGGGGAGATTTGCTGGGGATGTAAGCAATGGGCCATCCACCAGGCCAGACTTATCACTCGGGGCGACCAGTTCGAAGCCCGGGGAGACTTGAACACTCGCTGGGTCTTTACCGCTCGAATTGATTGCCATTTCGGATCATGGAGGATATCCGCCGGCCCATACGAAGCTGAACCCCAGATCAACACCACCTCGGGGTTGAGCCCAACAATGGTTTCCATGGACAGCTCCTGGTAGAAGGCGTTCAGGTGGCTTCCCAGATTAATCCCCCCGGTGAGAGTGATCAACTCCGGCATTATCCCACGGTTGCCGCCTATTTTTGTGGGTTTACTCCATAACCAGACCACCCCGGGGCGGTCTGCGGCCGGGATCGCTGCCAGCCGGTGCCGCAGCTTGTCCAGACTCTGGGCCATCATCGCCGCCACCTCCCGGGCCCGCGCCTCCTTTCCCAGCAACCTTCCCAGCCGGAGGAGATCCCGGTTCAGATCCGCCAAAGTCTCCGGGTAGAGCGTGAGCACCCGAAGCCCTTTCCGACGGAGGAAATCTACCAGCTCAGGCTGCACGGACCAGATCACCACCGCGTCGGGTTTAAGCGCCAGCAAGGCCTCAAGATTGACCGCAAACCCGGTGCCCGGCGCGGGAATCTGCCGCAAGTGCGGTACTACCCGTTGCAGCAGATCATTGTCGTAGGCATAACGAGAAATCCCGACAATGCGATCCCAGGCCCCCAGGGCGGCGACCATCTCATAGGCTTCAAACATCACCACCCGCCGGGCATCGGCGGGCCAACATTCTGACGCCGGTTTCGCTTTGATGGCGCTCTCCCCCAGAGCAGCACCTAAGGGGATGAGAATCAGAACCAGCCCGGCACTGGCCCGTAGCCAGGTTTGTTTTTTCCAGCCTCTGGTAACCATATTAGCAATCGAAGCTTATGACCACAACCCTAACGGTCTTCTTGATCTGGCCTGAATTTATCTCACGCCAAGATGCAAAGGCGCTAAGACTTTTTCGCAGCATCTTTCCGACCTTTGGCATCTTTGCGCCTTGGCGTGAAAATATCCTGTTACTGAAGTTCAGCCAATCAATATTTGACCCCGGCTTCCAGCCAGAAGGTCCGGCCCGGGGTCAGGTAAGAATAAAAATATTTCCGGTTCAGCATGTTGTCCACCGAAAAGGACACATCCAGCCATTTCACCGGGGTCACGGTGAGCTTGCTGTCCAGCGTGAAAAAGGGATCAAACGAGCCCGGGACGTTATTGACCGAGTCGCTGTTGTCGTCCCGTTTGTGCATTTTGCTGACATAGCGGCCGCTGAGGTTGGCCATGACCTTCCAGTAGTTCACGGTGATACCAAAATTAAATTGCTGCCGCGGCACATAGGTGATTTTTTTGCCCACTGACTCGGGATCAAAGGGGTTTTCCCGGATGCGGGCATCCACCAGGGTCATGTTGCCAAAAGCCTCCAGCCAGGAGAAAAGCTTCTGGTTGACCTCCAACTCCACGCCTTTAATCCGGGCCTTGGCAGCATTCTGATAGATAGATGTCTTGCCGGTGGGGTCAGCAGGATCAGTGACCCGGTAGATCAGGTCATCAACAAAATTATCAAAATAAGTGACAGTAAAGACATTGCCTTTAAAGGGCTTCAGGATCGTGCCGATCTCCCAGGACCAGGTCTTCTCCGGTTTTAAATTGGGGTTGCCCTTATACTCGTAGGTATACCACCGCCAGGTGCGGTACAATTCATAGACATTGGGAGGACGGAAGGCCCGCCCCACCGAAGCCCGCCAGGACATCCACTCCCAGGGGCGATACAAGAAAGCGATCTTGGGGCTGACTGACCACTTGTCCCGGCAGGGAAGATGGGTAATCGGGGCGGTAGTACTCTCCTGGTAGGCTCCCCCATAAGTCTGCCACCAGTCCAGGCGTGCCCCGATAACAGTAGTAAATTTAGGATGCCAGGTAATCTCGTCCTGGAGAAACACGGCAAAATCGCGATCCCGCCCTCCACATTGTCTGATCAGGCCGGTTTTGGAATCAGGGTCCCGCCAGTTATTGAGATAATAGTCCTTGGAGGCCGCCCAGGCGGTTTTATAGCACAGGCCGCCAGTGAGCATCTGCTTGGTACCGATGGCCTGATCCGCCTGGACTTCAAAAGTCCAGGTCTTGCTGGGGGTGCTGGCCACGGTTCCCGGCCCCCCGGAACGAGTCGCTCCCAGCTTAGGCAGAGTATACCAGCTATGGGGCCTACTGGTCAATCCAGCGTGAAACCGCAAGGTAGTGCTATCCGTCACTTTATGTTCCGAATTAAGATTATAAATAGCGGTATGGGTCCGGCCATCCCCGCCTAAAAATCTGTATTCCGAAACCGCCGTAGGGTCAGCCAGATAACTATGAAACTGGCCATAGCCGTATTCATTCCAGTCCAGCAGAGCGGAGAAATCAATTTTATGCCCCAGCGCCGGCTCCCAACTCAATTTGGCGTTGCCGATTGACTCATTGAAGGAATTATCCCCCCGGTCGCCAATGATCCATGCGTCTTTCCCCTCCGGGGTCAGGGTATAGCGCCCTCCTGGATAATACTTGCTGCTTTTTACCAGGTCGGAGGGGTAACCGCTGGTGTAACGGTATTTATAACTCACCTTGAGACTGAGCTGATTCCAAAACCGATTACCGGCCCCCAGGTAATAGGTCCAGGTGTCATATCTACCATAACCCACATTAGCGTTCATTTGTAACTTCTTCGGGGTCTTGGTGATGATATTGATCACCCCGCCCATGGCGTTGCCGCCATAGAGGGCCGAAAACGGCCCCCGGACGACCTCGATGCGCTCAATATCTTCTACCGTCAGGCTGCTCCAGGCCACTTTATTGGTGTAACCGCTGGACATATCCTGGCCATCGAGTAATACCAAGGTGCGCGTCTGGGCGCTGGCGGGAAAGCCGCGCAAATTCACATTGGCCAGGGTATCCTGCCAGCCCTTGCCCCGGCGGGCAAAGGTCCCGGGTACCTGGCGCAAGGCCTCGTCTACCGTCTGGATATTTTGTTTTTCCAGATCCTCTTTGGTGATCACCGTAATGCTCGCCGGGATATCCTCCGGATGGCGAGGGGTTTTCGTGGCAGTAATGACGATCTCTTCAAGTTTTACAAGCCCTGCCTCTTTCTTAGCTTTTTCCTCTTTCTTAGCCTTTTCGCCTACCTCCTGGGCCCAAAGCCCTGTTCCTGGCAACCCAGCACCCCAAGTCCATACCAAAATACCAATCACCCCTAACCGGAACCCACGCCGCATGATCTCGATCCTCCTTTCAATTTGCGCGTCGGCCCCTGTTCTGATAATATATAGGCTGGGCCGACTACTCATTCAAAGATATCGGTCCAAGGGAGGGGAGAGTTTCTTGCCCGGGAACCTGCCCCTCCTTTCTGATTAAGCTTTTGGTTTGTTTAACGATACTTTGTATGCCCCAGCGCTACTCGGTGGCCCCCTCATCAAAACCGAAAAAAAAGACCACGACTGTCATACGGCCTTCTGCCGCCAGACCTTCGTGGTCTAATTGTTTTATCTTGCTTGGTCGTTATCGGGAGAGTTTCGTTCTCTCTGTTTCGCCAACCGGATTATAATTGTTGGTTTATTTCCTGTCAAGCGCTTTGTTCCAAAATCTGGAGCTCCCCCTACCTCTTGGCACCATAAATAAATTCAGGGGCTTGCGCAGCTAATTTTTCGGTCAAGGCAATACAGTCCCCTAATCCAACCCGAACTCCACTACCCTTAAAAACGGCTTGCCCAGGATGTGGTCAGCCAGGAATTTCAGAAACCGACTATTTCTGTCGGCCTTTTCCTGTTCGGTCACATAGCTGAGATACTCAACCCACTCAAGGTCGTTTTGGGATATTGCGCGGGGCCTGCAACCGCCCTGAATGACCTTTAGTTGCACAACTTTCCTCCTGTCCTTTTTGATTTGATTATACAATACCAGGGGGATAGGGGCGCTGTTCTAAAACTCCACCTCCTGCTGAATCCGGAATGAGTAGGGACCTCAAGTCTTCCAGGCAATCTTTTATGGGGTCGATGATCCTGAAACGCTCGTCTACTTCACGCAGAAGACTGAACCCGGTGTCGGAGGAAATAGTGGCGCCCTGGAAATCTATCATGATGGCCCGGTTAAAATTCACCCGGATTGCCTCTTTCTGGCTTTCACCACTACTCAATTTTTGTGCCGGACACTAATGGGAGAGGATCAGAAACTAACGATCCCTTCAGCTATACCTAAAGTATAGCTAAAAACTTCGGGCAGCATCTATTAAGTGAGGCTTAGCAGGTAATCAATAATAGAAAATAAAGCTTCTCTCGCCCCCTCGGATTACTTCATAAGATTTGCTTCTCTCTTCTCCTTTGTTGGTCTTGTAACGTATATTGAATTCCAGAGTAACATTATCGGCTCTAAGCGCTGGCCTGATAGAACACTCCAGGATATGAGCATGTCGGTCATGTAAAATACCTTCGCAGGTCACCAGGGTATGCATGACTTGGCCAAAGACATTTTCCAGAATCCCCACATAGATATGGGGAAAATCTTTGGAGGGTCCGGGCACCTTTGATATAGGTAATTCGGCTAGAAGGGTTCTCAACCCCAAGCAATCGGTAAAGGATTTTCCTGACCAGATTTTTTCCTTATCCTGATATTTAGCAATAAAAATTTCTGTCCGGGCAGCTTCTGCCATTTTCAATCACCTCCGCCATCACCAGATAATGCTAATTTTTATACCGTTATTCTGATTATTTCTCAAGTATAAAAAGTCGGCTGCGGAAGCAGGGGGATGAAACGCAGACCAGACTGGCAGAACTGGTTAGAGAGGTAATTCTGAACGGTTAATTTTTCACCACACTAGCTAATTCCGGCTGGCTTACAAGAGGCTTAAGCAATGAGGGAATGGCGGAGAGAGAGGGATTCGAACCCTCGGTGGAAGTTTCCTCCCACACTCGCTTAGCAGGCGAGCACCTTCGGCCAACTCGGTCATCTCTCCGTATGGTCAGGCCAGGATATCTGGCTAGGCAGAGGCAAACAGTTGGGTGCACCCCCCGGTTACCATCCTCGATCCTGAAGCTAAGTCTCAGAAGCGTTGCCCGCAGGTTGGAACCTACCAATAATTTAAAAGTTTCTCAGTTTACCGGTTTTTTGTCAAGCTTCTATCCTAGCCAGAAATGATAGCCAGGTTTTTCAAACATGCTGAATCAGGCCAATCAAGATTGGAATGGGGAACGACGGCGCTTTACTGTGGGTTTATAAACCGAAAAAAGCACTAAACCATACTAGAATTGGGTTTCGGAAGTTAGCGTTATACATATTTTAATTAAATATATCATCTTTTCCTCTATCACCTTTGGGGAGAGGGTCAGGGTGAGGGGGATTTGACTATCGCTGATTTCCGCAATCAAATACTAGAGCTCAAGACAAAATCATTTTTTTAGAAATGCGGTAAAAATCGTTACATTATCCGGATCCGTTTGGGACCTGGTTCAGGGGCAGGCGAGCTCGGAGCCTCAGTCGGCTCCTCTGGGGCCTCCGGGGTTGTTGTTGCAGCCGGAGTTGATGGTTTCGAAGCAGCTATGGGCGGCTCATTGGCAAGCTTTTCAGTCGGGGCTTCAGGTTTTTTTACCTGAGGGGTGGTTTCTTCCCGTTCCTCTGGGGTCTCCGGTTTTTTTACTCTGGGGATCACCTCTGCCGGTTTTTGTTCGGGCTTAATGACTGCTGGGGGCTCAGGCGTGGGGGTAGGGGTAACAACCTTTTTCGGCAGCGGCTCAGGCACCGGGGACACGGATAGATAACGGGATGATACCCAGCCAATGGTGCCGCTTTGTGGGATACGGACCTGATACCAGTCTTCGGTTTCCCCTAATTTTTCCAGAGCTTGATTGCGCCCCAGGAGGCTGATGCGGGGGCAATCCATGCCAGGGCAGGCTCGAAGGTTTAAACGCGAAACCGCCACATAATATAGGGGATAGGTGGGTTTTTTAACCGCTGGGGCTGCGGCCTTGGGCTTGGACGGCTTAGGCGGTGCAAAAACTACCTGCCGATAACATCCGGTGAGGAACAGGGGTATCAGTATCAGCCCTAAAAGTAACAAACGCCATCCTGCTTGGCACAAAACCGCTATGGGCAACACTAAGATTCTCCCTAAGAATAACCCAGTTCTTTGCTTTCCCGGATCTTCCAGCTATCTCCTGTCTGTTGCAAAATAATCTGGAAGGCAGCCCGATGCAATTCATAGGCTTTGGTCTGATGATTGTAAAGCTGAAAATTCCATACCACTTCGGCGCTTACCTGGTTCGGCCCTATCACCTGTAGATTAGAAATATGGTAAGAGATATTTTTAAAATCATAATTTTTCCAATTTTCAAGAGTCAGGGCTTCTAGCCGGCCCAGATCTGGGTAAGCAGAGTGGTAGCAGCTCATGAATCTATTGATGTCCTTGTTTAAATGCGAGGCGCGGATCTTTTCCGTGATATGTTCCACTTCCTTTTGTAAATTCTCGATTTTAGTTGAGGGCTGATAGGTATGCCCTGGGGTGAAAGGCAGGCTATGAGTGGTCGGGGATGGTTCCCTGGTCCAGAAATATAGGAGTAGAGACAGGCTCAACAACACCCCCATCCCGGCCAGCCAAACCCCGGTCCGTCCTTGCCATCTTTTCGAGTTCCCAGCATCTCCGCGGGTCGGATAAAAAAGGCGTTCCCGGGCCGGCCGTCCGGAGCTTCCAATGTTTTGTCCCTTGGTCCTGACCTGGTGACCGCATTCCGTACAATAATTCTGTCCGGGTAAGGTCAAAGCTCCGCAGTTGGGGCACGGCAGATGCGGCACACTCTCCGCCTTTATTAGGGGTTGGCCGCAACGTTGGCAAAAATGCTGACTTTCGCCGTGAACCAAATGACACTGGGGACAATAGCTCATAAAGTGATAATCCCTGTTTAATTGAGCTTCGGAATGGTTTGGGTTTCCAGATAATTACTCTTGAGCCTTGAACGACTACCCCGCTTGAAAACCAAGCGCCTGGCTAATTGACATTTTCCTTGATAAATATCTTTTTTTTTATTATCACATCTATAATGGAATTGACAAGTGCTTTTGTCTGTGGACGCCAGCATCTAGGCTTCGAGGGAAGATCATTTCCCTGATCCCACTAAGTAATATTCGGAGAACCGGTCTGCCTTTTAGCTGATAAACTTACTATCAGGGTAGCCTTAAGGAGCGGGGTCAGGAGCTAGAGGCTGAGCCTGGCTGGCCTTGCCGAGACCGGGAACTTTTGATAGAAGGTTAAAATATTGGTTGAATAATTAAGAATATGTTCAATATCGAGAATTTTGATTTACAGATAGAAACTACGGCCGGAACCGATATCCTTAATCTGACTCCGGCTGTATTCGAAAAAGTCCTACAGTCAGAATTTGAACAAGGTTTGCTTACTCTGTTTATTTCAGGCTCTACAGCCGCCTTGACCACTATAGAGTACGAAAGCGGAGCGGTTAATGATCTCCGGGCGGCCATCGAACGACTGGTGCCTCAAGATATTGAATACGAACACGACCGCCGCTGGCAGGATGGCAACGGTTACTCCCATGTCCGAGCGGCCCTGCTCAAACCTTCTTTGAGTATACCCATTGAAGGTGGCCGCCTGATGCTCGGTACCTGGCAACAGATCGTGTTGCTGGATTTTGACAATCGCCCTCGACAGCGAACTATTCGGGGGCAAATTATGGGGATTAAGCCATCGGCCGATTGAAGACTTCATCTTCCACTGTGCCCTCTGATCAGAGTCATAAATTGATCTTTGAAGACAATGAAGCAGCCAGGGCATTGTTTGGCGAGCACGGCCAAAACCTGAAAATTATCAACCGGGTTTTGCATCTCCAGACCCAGGTGCGCGGCAACCGGGTCACCCTGATCGGAGAGCAAAATGACGTGCAACTGGGTTGCCGGGTATTGGAAGAGCTCTATGATCTGATCCAGGGGGGCTATCAGGTCTTCCCCCAGGACGTCCAGTATGCCTTGCGGATTATCCAGCAGAAGCCAAATACTCGCTTAAAAAATATTCTTCTGGATACTATCTATATATCCGCCATGAAACGGCGGATCACTCCCAAAAGCCTTAACCAGAAACGCTATATCGAGGCTATCCGCACCCATGATCTGGTGTTCGGCATTGGCCCGGCCGGCACTGGCAAAACCTATCTGGCCATGGCGATGGCCGTAGCCGCCCTGATGAATAACGAAGTCATTCGCATCGTCCTGGCCCGGCCGGCAGTAGAGGCGGGTGAGAAACTGGGGTTTCTGCCGGGCGATCTATACGAAAAGGTTAACCCTTATCTTCGGCCTCTCTATGACGCCCTGCATGATATGATGGATTTTGAAAAAGCCTCGCGCCTGATCCACCATGGAGTTATCGAGGTGGCGCCCCTGGCCTTTATGCGCGGTCGGACTCTCAATGATTCCTTTGTAATCCTGGACGAGGCCCAGAATACCACTTCCGAACAGATGATGATGTTTCTGACCCGACTGGGATTTGGGTCCAAGGCGGTGATCACCGGAGATATAACCCAGATTGATCTGCCGTCCGGAACCACCTCCGGCCTGGTAGAGGCCCAAGATATATTGGCTGGCATCGAGGGCATTGCCTTTGTTTATTTTGATGAATTGGATGTAGTCCGCCACTCGCTAGTTCTAGATATTATTCGAGCCTACGAAACCCGCAAAAAAAAGGAACCTCGGCCAGCGTCCTCTGCACGGCGGGTTGATAGTGAACATGCCGGATAAAGCATCGAGCCAAAAAATTAACGGGGTTCATCGCCTCAGGGAAGTCCTGTGCCCCTGGGGGACATCCTGGGCCAAAAAAGGCAAGCTCAGCAAAAGCCAGGAGAAACATGTAAAAATTTTGCTACTGGTAGTATTTAGCCTCCTGGCCGCCTTGATCATTCATCCCTTTACCCAGTCCTCTCCAAAAACCTATAAGGTAGGGGATGTGGCCACCGAAAATATAAAGGCCACGGCTGACTTCCTGGTTGAGGATCATGAATCTACCGCCCAACGTCGGAAAGAACTCCTTCGGCAAGTCCACTCGGTGTATGATCTAGATGTCCGGGTAGGCCAGGAAATTCAGGAGCGTCTCCAAGAGGCCTTTGAATTTATGCGGCAGTGTTACCAGGAAGTCCAGAACCAGGTGGCTACCGACAACAGGTTAACCAGAGCAAAGGAATCCAAAGAATCCGCCTTCGATCGAATCTATGCGTTGCTTTTAGTAAAGAAGCCCGAATTTGACCGTTTATTGGGAACTTCCATTCCTGACCCGGCTTTTTATCAATTAGCCCAGGCTAAATTCTCTGTTGATCTGGAAAAGCTAATCAGCCAGCAAGTTGGCCAGATCATGAGCCAGGGCATTATCTCCGACCTTGGTACTCTAGGTGGGGAGCGTGGCCGCGGCATCGTGGTCCGCAGTTTGCCTTCCCGGAGTGAGTGGATAGAAGACAATCCAGAGCGTTTTCTAGACCTGCAGAAGGCCAAAGACCAAATTAACCGATATTGCCTCCAGGTGGCGACAAACCTGCCCCGCGAGCAACGTCAGGCAGTCTGCGGACTGGCCCAATCGTTGTTGATTCCCAATCTGATGCTTAACCGGGCCGAGACCGAGGAACGCAAATTAGCTTATCTGGAAGAATTACAGCCGGTCTACTTCCTAGTTAAAAAAGGCGAGATGCTGGTTCGGGAAGGGGAACGCATTACCCCCACGCAGCTGATCAAGCTCCAAGCCCAGAATAAAGAGCTCCCGCAGGAGTTATGGCTGACAACTTTTCTGGCCACCGCTTTGATGATCGGCCTGCTTATTGGCGTCTCGTACTGGTTAGCCTGTCTGTATATTAAGAGGTTTACCCTGACTTTACAGGAATTAATATTTTTGGCGGCAATTCTCTTAGCCGTATCCCTGTTTAATCAGGGATTGGTGAGTCTGGCCGGAGTTCTCAATGAAATAAGTCCCCTGGTCGCCCGGAACATGGTTTTTCTCCTGCCGGTAGCGCTGGTGCCGATGTTGGCGCGAATTTTTATCGGTTTAGAGGTCACCATCGGTATGGCCTTTTTGGCCGCGATCATGACCGGGCTGATCCTGCAGAGACCCTTTGACATTTTTATCTATTTTGTCGTCGGCGGCCTGGTCGGCGTCAGGAGTTTACAGCACTGTCGTGATCGCGGGACACTGACCCGGGCCGGGTTGTTCGTGGGACTGGCCAATCTGGCCATGCTGTTGCCTCTGAAGTTGATGGATTTTCCTCCCGGAGGTACAGATTTATTATGCGGCGCTGTATTTGCCCTAGGCGGTGGGATATTGACTGGAATACTGGTTACCGGGCTGACGCCGGTGAATGAAATGATATTTAATTTCACCTCCGATATCCGTCTCTTGGAACTGTGCAACCTGGAAGCGCCGATCTTGCGGCAGCTTATGGTGACGGCCCCGGGCACCTATCACCACTCCATTATAGTCGGCAATATGGTTGAAGCCGCGGCCGAAGCTATTGGGGCCAATCCCCTGTTGGCCAAGGCCGCAGCTTATTACCATGATATCGGCAAGATTAAAAAACCGGCCTATTTCGTTGAAAACCAGCTGGGAGGAGAAAATAAACACGAAAAATTGGCTCCCTCCATGAGCAGCCTGATCCTCATTTCCCATGTCAAAGATGGCGTAGAATTGGCCCGGCAGAACAAGGTGGGGGACAAGATCATAGATATCATCCGTCAACACCATGGCACCTGTTTCATCAGTTATTTTTACAATAAAGCCAAGCAGCAGGCGGCCAATCCCCAGCAGGTAAATATCGAAGACTACCGCTACCCCGGTCCTCGTCCCCAGACCAAAGAAGCCGGACTGGTGCTTTTGGCCGATCAGGTGGAAGCCGCCTCCAAGACCTTAACGGATCCCACCCCGGCCCGGATCAATGGCCTGGTACAAAAAATTATCAATAATGTCTTTGCTGATGGCCAACTGGATGAGTGTGAACTGACTCTGAAAGATTTGCACCAGATTGCTAAGTGCTTTATCAGGATCTTGAGCGGCATCTTCCACCAACGCATTGATTATCCCGCGCCAGCTGAAAAGATCGCCTTGGATAAAAAGAAAACCCATGAAGATCTGGATAAACAACCGGCAAAGAAAGATCTCCATAAGCCTAACGGTAATCAAGAAAAAAATCGCGAAGATCTTAAACGCCTTGGGATTTCCTGAGGCCGAATTGAGTCTGACCTTAATCAATGATCGGGCTATGGCCCGCCTCAATCGCGCCACCTTCCGACGTCCTGGTCCTACTAACGTCATCGCCTTTCCCCTTCGAGGGGGCCCCTTTGCCCACATCCAGCCCCAATTGCTGGGAGATGTGGTGATCTCGCTGGAAACCACCCAGAGACAGGCCCAACAATATGGCTGGTCCTTTGATGAACTGCTTGACCTGTACCTGATCCATGGTATTTTACATCTTTTGGGTTATGACCACGAAACCACTGAGGCGGAGGCGGCCCGGATGGCCGACAAGACCCGAGAACTACTGACTCTCATCCATCCCCAACTGCAGGAGGATCCACTATGGCCCACTTAGAAGTGAATGTCGATCATATTGCCACCCTGCGCCAGGCGCGCCTGATTGATGAACCTGACCCGATTACCGCTGCGGCTCTGGCGGAGATAGCCGGCGCCGACGGGATTATTGTCCATTTGCGGGAGGATCGGCGTCATATCCAGGATCGCGACCTGCGCCTGCTGCGCCAGACAGTTAAGACCCGCCTTAACCTGGAGATGGCAGCCACCCCGGAGATCTTGGCGATCGCCCTCGAAGTTAAGCCTGACCTGGTCACCCTGGTGCCGGAAAAACGCCAGGAGCTGACCACCGAGGGCGGTCTAGACGTCGTCGGCAACCAAGCCCATCTGCAAGAATGCATCAGACAATTACACGCTGCCGGGATTTATGTCAGCCTGTTTGTCGATCCCAACATCGCCCAGATTGAGGCGGCGAAAGCGGTCGGTGCTGATTGCGTCGAACTCCATACCGGTACCTATGCCGAAGCCAAAACTGAAGCCGAGGCTGAAAAGCTATTTAAGGAATTGGTCGATGCCGCCCAAAAAGCCCAGCAGTTAGGCCTCCGGGTCAAGGCCGGACATGGTCTCAACTATCGCAATATCAAGCGCTTTCATGGCCGCCCGGAATTTTCGGAATACAGCATCGGCCACAGCATCATTGCCCGGGCGGTGTTGGTCGGGATCGAGCAGGCGGTGCGCGACATGTTGGCCCTGATCAAGTCATGAGAACATTGGCCTGTCGGTTCAAATCAACTGAGCCGGCTCATTCGAATAAAGAAAAGATTCTATTGCTTAACTCAAAAATCTGTGTTTATATGTCGAAAGTGTTACTGGGGAAGACCCCCCAGACCTACCTGTGGCCTTTAGAAAATAGTAAATCGTAAAACTTATGCTCAAAGCCCAAAACTGTATTAAGCAGGATGGCATTGCTTTGCTGATTTTCGCGGCCCTTTCAGGATATTGGACTGTACTCTCCTGGCCCCAGGGAATAGTGCAGTTAAACAGCGACCAGCAGAATATTCTGCTCATGGTTCTCAAGGAAATCCGCCCGGAGCTGTACCAAACCGACAGTCTGTTTTCCAATCCTGAGTTATTTGCCTTTTATACCCCCTTTTTTCGCACCTATCTGGCTAAAATTGCCAGTTGGACCGGTGACTTGGCGGTAGGTTATAAATTATTAGTCTTCCCCCTCAATTTAATTTTTTTATTGGGGGCTTATAATTTCTTCCGGTATCTGTTCAAGCAACGCGCTTTAGCCCTCTTGCTGGCCTTTTTCTCCTCCCTGCCTTTTGCTATTCCCGGGGTAGCCGAGTATGCCGGGATCGGTCCGGTTTCTTTGATGATGCCGCGGGCGGTCTTTATGGCCTTTTTCCCCTGGCTATTGTGGGGCTTTTACCGCTATACCAATGATTGGCAACGCTTAATGCTGGTTTTTTTCGGGGTTGGGCTGGCAGCCAATTTTCATCCGGTCTCTGGTTATCTTCTAGCGGAAATCTTCGGGCTGGCCCTGCTTTTTCAACAGCGCTTTTCCCGATCCGCCTTTTTGGGGGCGATTGGCGGGGGATTGGCAGCGATGGTGGGAGCCCTGCCGACCTTCTGGCAATATATGTTCCATACCACCCAGATGCAAACCGAAAAGCTACCCTCAGAAACCCTGAACGCCATCCTGGAATGGCGCTTTCCTCATAACTTATATCCTCCTTTGAACCTGGCTCAGATTCCGGAGCCTGTAATACATGTTTTGACCGCACTCCTGGGGGTTGGTTGTTTGGGATGCTTGGTAGCCCCAGCAACAATCCGGACAAAACTTATTTGGGTCCAGACCCTGGCCATCCTGACTTATCTGCTGTTTCCCGAAGCTCTTTATTATCTAATCTTCCTAATCTTTTTTTTTATTATGTGGTTCCCCCGGTTATCTCTGACACCTGATCTGGAAAGAACCGGCTATCTAGTGGGAGCAATGTTCTGTGTGGCCATTTTGCTGACCACCGTTCTGCAAGACTTTGGGCTAAAGGAGGTATTTCCTGGCCTGGCGGCAATTCAGACAAGGGCGGCCCGGTTTTCCCCGTTTTTCCTGTTTATCCTGGCCGGTTATACAATAATTACCTTAATTTCCATGTCAAATTGGTCTATCCGGAAAGTATTATGTCTGAGTTTGTTGCTAGTGGCTCTGGTTATGCATCTGCGTCTGACCTTTCGCAGTTATATTCACCACCGTCCTCGTCCGGCTCAGGCGGCCCTGGTGGATTTAGCCTACTGGGCCAAAGCACACACCCCTCAAGACGCGGTTTTTCTGTTTGATTCCTTGACGTTTCGCCTGTTGGCCGAACGTGCCATTACCGGTTGTGGCAAAGATGGGGGCATCTGGTTTTTTGCCCCGCGTGGTTTGGGGGATTGGTATAAACATATGCAGGAGTTGGCTGCGGTTGACCATGATCCCCATCGCTTACAAGAATTGGCCGTCCGTCACGGGGCTGATTATTTTGTGGTCCAACGAGGGCCAGACGAATTTGTGGCAGAATTTCCAGTGGCTTACCAAAATGATTTTTATTATCTGATTCGCAGGTAATCAGTTGGCGGTTTCCACCTCAATAACCTCAGAAGATATTATCCCCTTAACACTGTTCGCGGGCCTCTCGGCTTTTTGGACCTGGCTGTCCTGGTCCCAAGGACCCGAGGCACTTTTGGGCGATGCCCAAAATGTGTTGCTCATGGTATTAAAGCAAACCCGCCCTGAGCTTTTTCTGCGAGACGGGGTATTTTATGAGTCGGAAAAGTTTTTGTTTTATACTCCCCTGTATCGGCACTACCTGGCCCTTTGCTATCAATTTACCGGAGACCTTACTTCCGGACTCAAATTCCTGGTTTTCCCCTTGAATTTTGTTTTCATGGTCGGGGCTTATGGTTTTTTTAATTACCTTTGCAATAATCGGCTGATCGCGGCGACTTTGGCTATATTTGCCTCCTTACCACTTATAGTCCAATCGGGGGGCGGGACGGCTGGCATTGGGCCGATCCGATTTATTGCGCCCCGGACTATTTTTTATGTCTTTTTACCCTTTTTGTTTCTATGGTTTATGAAACATCAACATAGTCGGTCCCGGCTGTTATTATTATTTGCGGTGATCGGCTTGCTAGCAAATTTACATCCTCCCTCTGGCTTTGTTCTGGTTCAGGTGCTGGCCTTGGCTTTTCTTTTTGTCCATCGATTTTCATGGTGGTCCATTAAAACAGCCATATTGGCAGGCCTGGTGTCAATTCCCGGAGCGCTGCCCATAATATTTAACTATCTAGGTAAGACCTCGCCGGTTGATTTTTCCGGTTTGAGCTATGCCACCGTTAAAGAAATCTTACTAAAATCTTTCCCCCAAATTTTTTATCCTTTGCCGAATTTGAAAAGCCTGCCAGCCATTGTCACCCATCTCCTCACCATGTTGTTGCTGGCCCTTAGTTTCGGAGCACTGTGGTCTTGGAAACGGCTCACCCCTCGCTTGGTCTGGCTTACGGCGGTAGGTTGTTTGGGGTATTCCCTATATTTTGACCGGGAAATGAATTTTTACTTGATTTTTCTGGGTTTCTGTGGCTTTTGGGGGATATTCCCAAAAAAACCAACCCATGAGATTGCCTTGGTCTCAACGCTGATCTTCACTACTTTTTGGGTAGGCATGGGAGGATTGCTGCTGACGGAACTGACCCGTTATCTCCTCAAATATCCTTTAGACCTGGAATATAATTATGTCATGCGCTTTTTTCCGCTGTTATTGTTTGCTCTCCTGGGCGAGACCATGGTCAGTCTGAAAAAGCTGTCGCCTGGATGGCATCCCTTAAAGCTCACCGGACTGGCGCTATTGGTTCTGACCCTTTTTATGAACCTGCGCTGGAATTATCGCACCCTGGTCCGGGCACGCCCTCCGGAAAGCCAGGTGGCAATGGTGGAGTTGGCCAATTGGGCCCGGAAACATACGGATCCGGAGGCACTATTTCTATTTGATTCCTTGACCTTCCGATTATTGGCCCAACGTTCGATCACCGGTTGTTATAAGGATCGCGGCATCAATTTTTATGCGGGACACGGCTTTCTCACTTTATTGCAACATCTGCAGCAACTGTCGGCGGCCCAGAACCAGCCCACGCAATTATACCGTTTGGCCCGGCAGCACGGAGCTGATTTTGTGGTGGTCAAAAATTCCTCCAAGAATTTTTCTGAGGTGGGGAAAATCGTCTATAATAATGAGCATTATCAAGTCCTAAAGGTCAATCCATGTCAGTAATATTTTCCATTATCGTGCCAGCCTATAATGAAGTGGCACTATCCAGGAATTACGGCAGAATCTGGCAAACCAGTGGCCCGGCCAATATGAGATTATTGTCGTGGACGATGGTTCCACCGATGGCACCTCTCAAGAACTCGATCAAATTCCTGACATCCGGGTCCTCCGGCATCGCCAGAACCGGGGCTATGGGGCCGCTATAAAAACTGGCATCCGCCAGGCTCAGGGGGTTTACATAGCCACCTTTGATGCGGACGGCCAGCACTACCCCCATGATCTCCTCAAACTCGGCCAGGCCATTCAGGAGGAGGATCTGGCGTTAGTGATCGGAGTCCGATCCAGGCTGTTTCACAGCAATCTGTGGCGCATGCCCGGTAAATGGATTCTGGGATGGCTGTCCAATTATCTTACGAAGACCAAAATCCCCGACCTGAATTCCGGCTTGCGAATCTTTAAAAAAGATATAATCAGTCGTTATCTACATCTGTGCTCTGATCGGTTTTCTTTTTCGACCACCAGCACCTTAATTTTCCTGAATCGTGGCTACGCCTTATCCTATATACCCATAGAAGTCAAAAAACGTCTGGGTAAAAGTACAGTAAGTTTCATGTCCGGCTATGAAACTTTTCTCCTAATCTTACGAATAGTGGCGCTTTTTGAGCCTTTACGGATCTTCATCCCGGCCAGCATTATCGTCTTTATGGCGGGGGTCCTACATGCCATTTATCCCTTCTTTGTTCTCAAGCGAGGTCTTTCTACCGGCTCGCTCCTGGTGATGTTAACCGGAATCTTGATTTTTTTCTTTGGGTTGCTGGCCGATCAGATCTCCGCCCTCCGAAAAGAAAAATATGAATAAAGTTTTGGAAAAGCATAAAGCCTTGACTGCCTCGTTCTCAGAGGCAGAAAAGGGGGGTGGAGTCGGCTTCGCCGGGCTGGTTTTAGTATTAGAACTTCGTCGAAGCCCGGATCTTATGCTTTCCCTCTCAGCCGGGGAGACTGGCTAATTACCGGGAGCGCTTTCCCTGGGCTGGCAACCGCTCCCGCTAGCAGGTGGCGTGGATGTGTGGAATCTGTGGGATCATTAGAGCTGAACGGCTGGTAACCGCAACAGAAATCTCGAAGATGCGCGACGTTCTGACTCATCGCGGCCCGGATAACGCCGGTCTCTGGGTCCAGGGTCGGGTCGGTTTAGGCCACCGCCGCCTGAGCATCATTGACCTGTCGGAACGCGGCCGGCAGCCGATGAGCAATGAAACCGGGACCGTTTTCATGGTGTTCAACGGTGAAATCTACAATTTTCAGGAACTGCGGCAACATTTAGAGAAATCCGGTCACCGGTTCTACTCCCAGGCCGATTCCGAGGTGATCATTCATGCTTATGAAGAATACGGGGTCGAATGTCTGGATAAATTGCGCGGCATGTTTGCCTTTGCGCTCTGGGATGTCGATCAGCAACGCCTGTTTGCCGCCCGGGATCGCTTAGGCAAGAAACCTTTCTTCTATTGCCGGCGTAATGGCGACTTTTATTTTGCCTCGGAAATCAAGGCGATGCTGGCGCTTCCCCAGATCCCTCGGGAAGTTAATTTTGAGGCTCTGGGTTACTATTTATCGTTGAATTATACTCCAGCTCCCCATACTCTGTTTAAAGGGATCCAGCAGCTGGAACCGGCCCAATACCTGTTATGGCGTGCCCACGAACAGCAACTGCAGATAAGGGAATACTGGGACCTGAGTTACCCACCCGCTATCAAGACCCAAAACCCTGACCGGGTAGTCCCCGAATTCGAGGCCCAGTTACAGGAAGCCATCCGCTATCGGCTGATCGCCGATGTGCCGGTAGGGGCCTTTCTGAGCGGGGGGTTGGATTCGGCCACTATCGTGGCCTTGGCCGCACCCCTTTATCCGGGCCGGTTAAAAACTTTTTCTATCGGTTTCGCCGAAAAAAGTTATGATGAACGACCTTATGCCCGGCAGGTAGCATCCCGCTACCGCACCGAGCATCATGAACTGGTGGTGACCCCGCAGGTCAAAGAGTTATTGCCCACCTTAGTCTGGCATGCCGAAGAACCTACTGCCGATTCCTCCATGGTGCCGGTCTATTATCTGGCCGAGTTTGCGGCCCGGGAGGTCAAGGTGGTGCTCACCGGCGATGGGGCTGATGAAATCCTGGCGGGTTATGAAACTTATCAGGCTCATTATCTTCTGCGACTCCTTAATTCTCTACCCACCGCTTGGCAAAAACTGCTACAACGACTGGTGACACGTTTGCCGGTCTCCGACCGTAAAGTCAGCTTGGATTTTAAATTAAAGCGCCTGGTGGCGGCCCTGGGGTGTGATGCTGATTACGCCCATTATTCCTGGCGGCAGATCTGGTCCCCTGAGGCCCAACAGGACCTGTTGCCCCAACTTCATTTGCCGGAGGCCTCTCTCTTATATAGGTACTGGTTCGAACGCAGCCAGGCAGGCCATCCGATTGATCGCATGCTCTATGCTGACACGCGTTTTTATCTACCTAATGACATGCTGGTCAAGGTTGACCGCATGACCATGGCCCACGCCCTGGAAGCCCGCACTCCCTTTCTAGATCATGGTTTAGTGGAAACGGCGGCTGGGATTCCGGCGCACTGGAAACTAAAAGGGCTGTTCCTGAAAAAATACTTGCTGCGTCGGCTCCTGCAGGATCGGGTGCCGGCCGCCATCCGCTGGCAGGGCAAAAAAGGATTTAACGTGCCGGTCGGACTCTGGATTAAAACCGAACTTAAGGATTATTTTGCTGATACCCTGGAAATTCTCCGGGATACGGGGTGGATTAATATGGCCTTCTTGCGAAAAATCTTCCAACAGCATGTGGAGGATAGATTGGATTACAGTCATCAACTCTGGGGTTTGCTGATTTTGGCCTTGTGGTGGCAGACATTTATCAGAGATAATATAGACGCTGGACCCGGATTAACTATCAAACATTGGGACTCTAATGATGGTCACTGATAAAAGTTTGGCCCAAAAATTTTTTGACCTGGCCTTTGCCCCGCTGCGGTTGACCGTTTTGCCCGATAAAGTAACCGAACGCCTGGGCCTGACCTCCCTGTGGGGAGAACGCTTGCGGGCCGTGCTGCCCTGGGTGCAAGGCCGCCTGTTGGATATCGGTTGTGGCGATAATCAGTTGGTCCACACCTATGGCAATGGTATCGGGGTCGATGTCTACGATTGGGGGGGCGGGGCCTTGATCCTGCCGGACTGTTCCCGGCTGCCTTTTGCCGACGGCGAGTTTGACACCGTGACCATCATCGCCGCCTTAAACCATATTCCTAATCGCCAAGAGGTATTGGTTGAAGCCCGCCGGGTGCTGGCTCCAGAGGGCCGCTTGCTTATTACCATGATCGATCCGGTGCTGTCTTATCTGGGGCATCGGTTTATCTGGTGGTATAGCGAGGACAAAGAGCGAGGCATGGAACCCGGAGAGGTCTATGGTTTCTGGAATCAAGAATTGATCTCTCTGGTACAAGGCGCTGGCTATCAGCTTAGGTCTCACCAACGATTCCTATATGGCCTGAACAATCTGTTTATTTTTGTTAAGGTATAGGATTGACTGCTTTTTTTCTTATCCCTCCGCCACCGTTTAACCCAGAGGGGGCGATAAAAACCATGACTCAGATGCCTCGTCTAATAAGCTTAACCAGCAAACCTCTGGTGTAAATTTAAAGAATATTCTCAAGGAACTGAACTCCATGAAATGTATCCTCATCTCTCCACCTTTTAGCAATGTTTACGGGTCCTTCAAGGCTATTTTGAAATACGGCTTTTTAAACCCTCCTCTAGGATTGTGTTATCTGGCGGCTAGCCTCAAACGGGCGGGTCATCAGCCCCTGGTCCTGGATTGCGAAGCCCAGGGTTATAATGTGGCCAAGATTCTGGAGATTGTTCAACGGGAAAAGCCTGACCTGATCGGGATTACCGCCACCTCCCCCGAGTTTTACAACGCCGTCGCCATTGCTGAGGCCCTTAAATCCCATCTAAATATCCCCATTGTCTTAGGAGGCGTCCACCTCACCATATTTCGCCAAAAAGTGCTGGTTGATTATCCCTGTTTCGACTTCGGGGTGATCGGCGAGGGGGAAGAGACCATCGTTGAATTATTGGAAAACCTGCCTGAACCATGGCGATATTCCCAAATCCGCGGTTTGATATTCCGAGCCGAGGGCGAGGTTATCGAAAATCCGTTGCGGCCGTTGCATAACCATCTCGATAATCTTCCTTTTCCGGATCGCACTCTATTAGACAATCGTCTCTACTTTCGCAACGTGCCTCGTTTGGGCCACCAGGTTACCACCGCGTTCATGTCTTCCCGGGGCTGCCCCTTTAACTGTATTTATTGTGCGGTCGCTCAGATTCCCGGGGGCCGGCAAATCCGCTACCGGTCAGCCCCCAATGTTGCCGATGAGATCGAATATGTGGTCCGAGAGTTAAATGTTCCGCATATTTCTTTTAATGATGATGTCCTCACCATGAATAAGGCCAGGATTTATGAGCTCTGCGAGGAGATTCAGCGCCGCGGCTTGCGGTTTACCTGGGAGGGGCTGTCACGCGCCGACCGGGTGGACCGGAAGCTCTTGCAAACCATGAAGGCCAGCGGCTTTGTCCGCATTTCTTATGGTATTGAGAGCGGAAACCCGGAGATTCTAAAATTTACCGGTAAGAACGAGACTCTGGAGCAAATCTCCGAAGCCTTTCGAATTACGCGCGAGGCCGGGATTCTGGCCCGCGGCTCCCTCATTATTGGTCTGCCTTACGAGAATCGCCGCACGGTAGAGGATTCATTCCGATTTATCAACAGCTTATATGGGCTTGACCAGGTAGTCATAAACATCTTACAACCATACCCAGGAACCAAGGTGCGGGAAATGATTCTTCGGGGGGAGGGGGGTAGTCGGATTATTGCTGACGACCTCCGGGAGTTGCGTCGTTTCGGCAATGCTTCGGTAGAGGTAAATGATTTGAGCCGCCATCGTCTGATCTGGCTGCAGAAAATTGGTCTTCTGAGATTTTATCTCCGACCTGGCATCTTATGGAGGAATTTCAAGCTCTACCAACCCCAAGCCTTTCTGCTGGACGGCCTGGCATTCTTCAGAGCCCTGTTCTCCTGGGGCGCGGCGTGAACCTGACGGTCACAGATTCTGATAAATCCCCAGAACCTGAACCGACGGGGTACCAATCCGTTTGGCGGCGATTAAAAAGAATCACCCCTTTCCTACTAGGTTTTTTACTCATGGGATTGGTGCTGGCTACCACTGATCTGCGGGGGATTGCTGTGGCCTTAGGGAAAACCAGATGGCCATGGTACTTGCTAGCCCAAATTACCATGATCAGCTATATCGGGTTGATTGTTTGTCGGTGGAGATACTTGCTTAAACTGCAAGGGATTATCTATCCGTTTCAGAAGGTCTTCTTGATTTATAACGCCGGATCATTGGCCGGAGCAGTTACCCCTGGCCGTTTGGGGGATTTCGCTCGCCTGATCTATTTCCGGCAGGAAAATCATTCTATTATCTCTGTAACCCTGAGTATTATATTAGACCGTTTTCTAGATCTGTTCATCTTGACTGTAATCGGTATGGCCGCAATATTTTTCCTTCCTCTTCCCAAACTGTTCCGGGACGGAGTGCTGGGTCTGGTTCCCATCTCGCTGTTATTAGTTATTGGGTTCTGTTTACTTGCCTGGCGAACCTGGAATTGGGACTGGCTACGCTCAGTTCTAGTAAAAATGGTACCCTTGAAATTCAGACCCCAGGTGGATCAGGGACTTCTGGGGGTGCAGGACGCCGTGCGGCCCTTTCTCTCTTGGCGTCTCAGCTGGCCCCTTATTCTGACCATACTGGGCTGGGCGATGAATTTTTTGGCGGCGTATTTCATCGCCCGAGCGCTAAACCTCCATCTGGGCTTATTGCAAGTCGGAGCCTGTTTGGCTTTAACCACCCTCTTTACGCTAATCCCTATATCGATCGCGGGCATCGGCACCCGGGAGGTAAGTTTAATTTTCCTTTTCTCCCTCTTGGGAATGAAACAGGAGCAAGCCCTGGCTTTCTCCTGTTTGTTATTAGGGCTGGTAGTGACCCACGGCCTTATCGGCTGGCTATCCTTGACTCTTCAGCCACCCTGTGAACCAAGAGTCGCTCATTGTCCTAAATGAAGCTGGCAAGTCATTCACTATAGTAACATCTCTGGTGGAGTTTAATGTATGAGAAAAGACGTAATTTCTTATCTTACCTGCCCAATATGTAACAATGAGCTCAAACTTAAAGCGACGATAGAGTCGTCAGAAGTTATAAGTGGGAGTTTAATATGTGGTGGTTGCAATAAGGCTTATCCGATTATCGACGGCATTCCACGGTTAGTTATCGGTGATCTAACTGTAAAGGAAGAAAAAACCTCTGAAAGCTTCGGTTATGCCTGGCAACTATATGGTTCCCGCCTGTCTCCGGCCCTCAACCGTGAGTTTTTGGAAAGATTGCCCCCCTGGAAGCCGGAGGATTTCAAAGGCCAAGTCGTTCTCGACGTAGGCTGTGGGGCTGGTCGGTTATCAAGACTAGCCTCAGATTTTGGGGCCAGAGAGGTTTTCGCCTTGGACGTGGGTAGCGCGGTTGATGCTGCCAAACAGCTCTCGGCAAATTACCCCAATATCCATTTCATCCAAGCCAATCTGTTTAACCCCCCTTTTAAGCCTTTATTTGACATGGTTTTTTGTATGGGCGTCTTGCACCATACAGCCGCTCCGTTCAAGGCTTTTAAAGCTATATTAAACCCTCTCAAAGAGGGCGGTAAAATAGGTGTTTGGGTATACGGGAAGGAAGGAAATGAAATAATGGGGTCACTGCTCAACTTAATCAGATATTTTACAATTAACCTCTCGAATTCTACTAAAGTAGTTTTAAGCAAAACCATGGTTCAAATGGAGGAAGTGATTTATAAAAGCTTAACAAGATATCTAAAGCCAAAATATTATGGTGAATATCTAAACTATCTAAACACTGTACTAAGTAACTCAGACCGCAATTATATTGCCTTTGATTTTTTATCCACTCCTATTGTACATTATATATCCAAGCAAGACCTTGTAGCTTTCGTTGATAAAAATGGCCTGAAACAATGCAACATTGTGCAGATCAATAATAATAGTTACGGTGTAACGGCAATTAAGTAAAGTACGCTTAAAAAACTTATAGTTTTTACTTAAAGCAAGAACGTCTGATAACTACTATTCCTTTAGGAAAGCCTTTATTCTTCATTCCCCGCCGCTTGTTGGCGGGGCAGAAAAGGACGTTAGATGGCTTCGCTCATCCCCGGCAATTTGCATACTACCGCGATGGCCATTCTGCCGCACGATGAGGTGGATGAGGCCCTGAAGCTGGCCTTATCGCTGGACATTCCCTTCTGGCCGCTAGACCACTTCCTGGCCCAGATTGATCAGCCCCGGGGCATTCACCTGTGCGGCAACCCTGATTGGGAATTCCTTCTAAAACGTGACCTCGATATCCTGTCCATGGACATTTATACCAATGCCGAGATTTTTCGCTGCTATGGCCCGGACATCCGCCGGTTTATGGAGCGGGGGGCGGTCCTTAGTTGGGGCATCGTCCCCACCGGCTTTGAGGCCTTTGACAGGGAATCCCAGGACCACCTGATAAGCTCTCTGGAGGATATCTGGGGTACCCTGTATCAGGCCGGGATCGATCAGGAGCAACTGTTGGCCCAGAGTCTTTTGGGCCCGGCTACCTGTTGCCTGATCAATCCGGATAGGGAAAAGACGGTAGCCAAAGCCTACGCCTGGGTGCAGAAATTATCTTCCCGCCTCAGAGAAAAATATTCTTTGAAATAATTATTAAAAGATATATACTATTATCAATTGAAACCCACTTCTTTCACTTCCTACCAAATGGGGTGTGATTCCGGGGCCCAAGAATAAATTTATTCATGGCACCTGGAAAAGCACCCCCTCTCTAAGCAGGGCAAATTTTTAAAAAAGGAGGAGGATAAACATGAAATGGACCAACATGGGTGGGCTAATGGGGTTTTTTGGTTTATGCGCTGGTCAGCGTCGATGCCTGGGGGATCGAGATCAAGTCCTACGAGGCTCAGGACTTCAGCCGCCTAAAAAGCATGAAGGGCTTTAGCGATCAGTTACTGCAGCAACATTTTACCCTGTACGAGGGCTATGTCAAAAATACCAATCTGCTGCTCACCCAGATGGCGCAGATGGCTCAGCAGAATCAGCTGTCCAGCCCACAATATGCGGAGCTGAAATGCCGCTTCAGTTGGGAATTCAACGGCATGCGGCTACATGAGCTCTATTTCGGCAATCTGGGCAGCAATGGCCAGATCAACAAGGAGGGCAAGCTTTATAAGAGCCTGGAGGCCAATTTTGGCAGTTATGACCGCTGGCTGGCCGATTTCAAGGCCATGGGCGGTATGCGGGGTATCGGCTGGGTGGTCCTGTACGAGGATTTAAAGAATGGACTGAAAAAAGCCGATTACCTGGAGGCTTTTTTCCAAAATATCGATTGGCATGCGGTTGCAGGCCGCTATCATGCCCACCATAATTAGAAAACCTATTTCTGGAACACAGGCGGCTGGCCTGTGCCGTGGAACAGACTGACATCCTGCACCCTCTGGGAAGCTTGACAATCCAGGACTAATCATTTAAAATTCCTAAAGATATTGTTGATCGGGATGCAGCCCGTGACCTTTAAGGAGAGCGCGTCATGAAAGTTATGGGAATCTGGGGCAGTCCGCGACGCGGGGGTAATACGGAAATTCTGCTGGATGCTTTTCTAAAAGGTGCGGCCCAGGGGGGTGCAGAAGTCGAGAAAGTGGCCCTGACCAAACTCAAGATCTCCCCCTGTATGGAAATTTACCATTGCATTAAAGATGGCACCTGTCCGATTAAAGATGACATGCTTGACCTGTATCCGAAACTGTTGGCGGCCGACGTGGTTGCCCTGGCCTCCCCGGTCTTTTTTTATGGTGTGACCGCTCAGGCCAAGGCGATGATTGATCGGACCCAGGCATTATGGTCGCGGCGCTATGTTTTGAAGCAGGATTTTCCAGGCCCTAATCGCCGGGGCGTCTTGTTGTGTACCGGGGCTACCCATGGCAAGCATGTCTTTGTCGGCTGTCGGCTCACCGCCCGCTATTTTTTTGATGCCATCAACGTAGTCTATGCGGCTGAAATTCTGGTGCGGGGAGTGGATGAAAAAGGCGCCATGCTGCAGAAACCAGAGGTGCTGGCCGAATCCGAGGATCTGGGCCGGCGATTAGGCCAGGGAGAGCCGTTAGGCCCGGTTAAGCTGTTCCCGCTGGCCTAGTTTCCATTCTTGGGAGAGGGGGTAGGGGTCTGCGGTCTCCCGGCCCTCCCCTCAGATTAATCTTTTAAATGCCCGGAGTATTAATTGTTCCTGGGGATTGAACCTGCATAAGGAGGACGCTGATGGAATCTACCTTTACCGTGGGCATGACCAATGAGATGCGGCTTAAAACTGGCCCAGGACATTCGGCCCGGAAATTCTTTCCCCAATTGCCCGATGCCTTTGCCACTCCCTATCTGGTGGGGCTGATGGAAGGCGTCAGCGCTGACCTGATGGCCAAACATTTAAAACCCGGCGAGCAATCGGTGGGCATTTCCATGAATCTGAAGCACCTGGCCCCCACCCCCTTAGGGATGGAGGTGCGGGCAATAACCGAGATTACCCAGGTGGAAGGCCGCAAACTGACCTTCAAACTGGAGGTCTTTGACGAACGGGAAAAGATCGGCGAAGCTATCCACGAACGTTTCATTATTAACGCCGATAAATTTCAACAAAAAATCGCGGACAAGGCCGCGGCCGGTCAACCAGGCTGATGACCAAGGATTTTCCTTATGATCTGGTGACCTTGCGGGATTTTGACACCGGCTGGGGCTGGGATGCCCAGCTTCGGGGCTTGATCCGCAAGAAGTACCGCCAGGACTTGGAAGGATTGAGCCATCTAAACCCCTCGTCTTTGGCTCAAAGTCTGCGGGCCGAGGTGCTGCCCGAACAGCCCTATGCCAGCGTACAATGGGTTATCCGTATCTGCCCTTTCCGGCCCCTGGAGCTGTATTTCCTATACGACCACGACCCGGAGTTCGGCACTGATCTCAGGGTCTTTTACGCGCGCAAAAGTCTGGCCGTACCCACCGAAGATGCCTATGTTTTTGCCTGGGATTTCTTGGGTTTGCTGGCCCGCTATGGCCGAGGGACCTATGTTCCTGACTCAGCCGACCCCGGATCCAGTTGGGTGCCGTTTGAGGCTGTCGAGGCCCGGGTCGGGGCTTCGCTAAAAAACTTTGCCTTAGGGCCGCGGTTGGAAGTGGTACCGTTGATCTCGACTGCGGTCGCGGCCGTGGCTATGTTACGTCTAGATAGCGGCACCTGTGTCGAGATGCCGAGGGGATGGGTGGCCACCTGGCCGGTGTTGCAAGACCTGAGTCTGCGCCTGCGGGTGGAATTGCCTGACATCCAGGTGGCCTTTGACGACCGGGGCGCGATCAAATATCCTCCGGAATTCTTGTTGAGTTTTGCCTGGCTTTATATCAACGCCCTGATTCGCCAGGCCCGGCAGGTGGAACCCAGCTTGCCGCGGCTGTCGCGTTATTTTTAAAGGGGAAAATTATGAAATGTGTTCACTGTGGCGCTGACGAGGTTACGGTCCGAACCCTCTGACAGGGCGGCCTGGAGATGCGCTGCCAGGTGTGCGGCCATGAATATTCAGCCCAAGAAATCAGGCAACTGCTGAAACAAAAGGGCAGTGGCAGAAAGATTGCCGCGGCTGTAAAAACGGCTCCCAAATGCCAGACAGCTTCTTGAGGTAATCATCTATTGTAAATGTGTTATCAATAAGTTTGTAGAATCAAAGGAGATAGCCAGTGGCCAGAGTAACTATTGAAGACTGCTTAAATAAACTTCCTAACCGGTTTGCCTTGGTGCATATTGGGGCCCAGCGGGTACGGCAGCTTTATCATGGAGCGCCGCTGTTGATCAAGGGCCGCAATAACAAAGAGATCGTTATGGCCTTAAGGGAAATTGCTGCCGGAAAGGTGTCGGTGTCCGAGCCCCAGAAACTATTACCCGAAAAATGAATTAAAGTTTTACGCAAGCTATAAAGCAGGTTACCTTTTTACGATTCTCGATAAACCTCCATGGTAGGGATGTCCCCCGTCAATGCTGTACGCCGCGCAATACAACGCAAAAGGCTGTCTAGTCGACAGGCTCAAAGCCCGAGGCAAAGCCGCCTTGATCCTCGTTATTATAAATTTGGGGATCGGTCAACGAATGATCGACCGCAGTACGAAGCTTTATATGGCGTTTATTTAATTGCAAAAAGGGGTTTCGTGTCAAATGTCTCTAATCGGACATTTAAAAAGGGGCACAAAAATTACCCCCGTAATACCCAGAGCAGGGCAGGGCATGGATGTTTAACAAACCGATTTTTAGCTTTAATAGTGATAGCTTAGAGGATTTATTAAGAATAACTGATGCCGGCCAATTTACCCCCCCAATATTTTGAGGCGGAAAAGCGCTTCCGGGAGGCCAGAACTACCAGCGACAAGCTCAAGTGCTTGGAAGAAATGTTAACCATTATGCCCAAGCACAAGGGCACCGATAAGCTCCGGGCCGATCTACGCCGGCGCATTTCCAAGCTCAAAGACATGGGCCAGGCTCGTAAAGGCCCCGGCCGCCGTCCCCCGGTCTATTTCCTGGAGAAGGAGGGGGCGGGCCAGGTGGCATTGCTCGGCCTACCCAATACCGGCAAATCCTCCCTCCTGGCGGCCCTGACCAACGCTCAACCGGTGATTGCCGATTATCCCTTCACCACTCGCATCCCATTAGCTGGGATGATGACCTACGAGAACGTCCAGATTCAGTTAATCGATACTCCGCCGGTAAGCCCAGATTACTTGGAACCCTGGTACCCCGATCTGTTGCGTCGGGCCGATGCCTGGCTGCTGGTAGTCAGCCTGGCCGAAGGCGAGGTGCTGGATCAGGTCGAGCAGGCCGAAGCCATCCTGGCCCCCTATAAGTTGGGGCTGAAGGGATATGCGGAAGCGCCTCAAGACCCTGACCTAAGGCTCAAACCTACCCTGGTGGCGCTCAACAAAGGTGATCTGCCCCTGGATCCTGAAGAAGTAGCGCTGGCTCAAGAGATTTTGCAGGATCGATTTGTCACCCTGGTAGTGTCGGCTAAGGATCGACAGGGGCTGGCCGAATTAAAGTCCGCGGTGTTTGCAATTCTTCAACTTGTGCGGGTCTATACCCGGGCACCGGGACGAGCCGCTAATTTCGATGCTCCCTTTGTGGTCCCGGTCAACACTACCGTTCAGGAATTGGCCTCTCGTATTCACAAGGACTTTACGCAGAAATTCAAATATGCCCGGGTCTGGGGGCGAGAAACCTTTGAGGGCCAGCGGGTTCAGCGAGACTACATCCTCCATGATGGCGACATCGTAGAATTACACTTCTGATGCGCAATTTTAGGCTCGCCAGAACAGGACCGGACCGGGAAAAATCTCCTGAATCTGATCGGCTAGCTCCTGATCGGCAGTCAGACGCAGGTAAATTTCCAGGGTAACGAGCGGCTGGCCGGTTTCTACTTGAAGACTTGGCCACAGTTGCTGCGTAATCAGGCTTTGCAAGTGCCCCTGGGCAGACTCCAGGTAGGGGTCATCTGTGGCCAGAGCTTGCAGAACCTGGTCCAGTGCCTGGGCAAACTGACCCTCTAATCCAGCGGCGGCTAACCGATCCAAAGACTGCTCCAGACCTTCCCGATTCTGGCACCTAGGAAGGCTGTAGCGCAGGCGTGTCAACCCCGGCTCGGTTGACATCGGTCCTGGCGCTTCCAGGAGCAACCCGAGAGAGGCCGGGGCTGTAAGGATCAACGGCGCCCACGGGGAAGAAAGATGGGGCCCCAGGAGGGCCTGCCAGAAATAAAGACGCAGCAGGGCCAGTTCGGGGTCGGGGGGCGCAGTGGCCGCCAACAGGGGGTCATGGGTCGGCGGGGGCTGGAAGGCGGCTTTCTCTTCCCAAGGCTCCGGGGCTAGCCAGGTGTCGAGCTGAGATTGCTGGTTTTGGACCATTCTAAGCCGGGCCTCCTGTTCCGCCCACATTTTCTCCAGTTGCCAGGCCAGGGTCCAGATCATTGAGGCATCGGGAAGCCGGGGAAGGCCGGTCTCAGGCGGTAACTCGGGCGCTGCCGGGCTAGCCGCAGGCTCTCCCTTGATGGCCCTGATGAGTTCAGATTCATCTTCGGACACTTCTTCAGACGCCTTGAATTCCAGATAGGCTTTCCATTGCTGTAGTTCTCGGGGCCGGTAATTCCGCCAATCAAAAGGCAAACTCTTGTCTAGCGGCGGCAAGGGTATGGACGGCAAGCCGGTGTTGGCTGGTTGCCCTTCCAGGTGGCCTACCAGCAGGTCCGGGAAGTAAAGCGGCAAAGACCAGTATTCAGGCTGCCAGCTAATTACCAGAGGAAATGCCGCCACCTGCCAAGGGCGGCGGTGAGATTCAGATGCTCCCATACTTTTTTCCTTTTTTCCAGGAATTTATTTGACACCAGGATTTATTTTGGGCTTATTTATAACCAAGATCGAGTCTTTTGGCAACGCTTCCAGACCAGGGGATTTTGCTCCGGGCAACGCCTTGATGTCGGGGCGACCCGGCAAGTCGCCCCGCCCAGGTATCCCAATCAGGAATTGGGTGAAAGGACCGGAGACCGCTCTAGTTGAAATGTTATCATAATAAAAATTTCCGGTATTGGCAGACTTGATTTAAATCGGCGAAGGGAGAGAGACATGAAAGTATTAAATGCCCTGAAAAACCGGCGTAGCATCCGGGCTTTCAAGCCTGACCCGGTTCCCCGTAAAGAATTGCTGGAACTGATCGACACCGCCCGTTGGGCACCATCCTGGGGCAATACTCAACCCTGGGAATTGGTCGTCGTAGGCGGCGATACGGTCAAACAATTAACCGCCGAATTTGCCGAAGCGGTGGCCAACAAGGTGCCCCCCAACCCGGATATACCAATGCCTGAGACCTTTCCCGAGGCCGCCAAAAATCGCTATATGACGGTAGCCAAGGAGCTTTTTGAGTTAATGGGCATTGCCCGCGAAGACAAGGCGTCCCGCCAGGCGCATATGCTCAATATGACCCGCGCCTTTGATGCGCCGAACATCATTTATGTTACTTTTAACGGCGACTTCAGCATCCCTTATGCCATGCTAGATATGGGGGCCATTATCCATGGCCTCTGCCTGGCCGCCTTTGCCCTGGAGCTGGGGACCTGCATTGAGGCTCAATTGGCCCTGTACCCCAATCTGATCCGCAAATACCTAGATATCCCCACCACCCAGAAGATCGTGGTGGGTATTGCCCTCGGCTACCCGGATGATAAGGCCAGAATTAATGAATTCCACACCAGCCGGGAACCGGTGGAAAACCTGGTCCGCTGGGTGGATTGTTAGAGCCGGGCTATTGACATGATCGGCCCAAGCAAATAAAATATAAACATATTGGGGATGTAGCTCAGCTGGGAGAGCGCTTGCTTCGCATGCAAGAGGTCGGGAGTTCGAATCTCCTCATCTCCACCAACAAAAACA
>JAFDGA010000028.1 GCA_019309545.1 Deltaproteobacteria bacterium | reverse complement strand
AGGTAGCGGGGCAGATGCTTGGGGCTGACGCCATGGTGGATACCCCGGATATTGCCTTTAATATTGGCGTTCAAGGTATGGACCCAGGGCAAGACCTTCGGCGCTTCTTTGCCCCACCCGGGCACCAGCCACTCATGATGGAAACCGGGGGAAGCATCCAGGAAGTTGTAGCCTGGCCAACCATCGGTCTTGATCACTGCCTCGACCGCCAGGCGCTCCCGTACCAAGGCTTGAATCTCTTCGCTGCTGACCCGGGACACCATCCGCATGGCGGCAAACCTGGGCTTATCGGTCGGGGTTTCCAGCATCCGTTGCAGGCAGAGCATGGAAATGCCCCTTTTCTGACGCCCCATCAGCCAGATCATCCAGAACCATTGGCCTTCCAATGGTATAAGTTGCGGCTGCGCTGAAAATAAGCCTTATCATGTTGGCAGCGCCTTTTTCTGAAATTGCATCAGGCTGAGGGCCTGCTGTTGCATCGCTTTGCTCCATTTTGCCTTTTAGTCAGACTAATTATACCATATTCTTCAGAGCAAAGGGTATAATCGTTTAATTTTTTCTCTGTGTTCTCATACCGATTAGCTTTCATGAGTAATTTTATCCTTTATCCCCTCCCCCCCGCTGGCGGGGGGAGAGGGCGAGGCTGAGGGGGGCATTTTAGCTCCCTGATCGCAACTTGGTATTACTGGTCTGTTTGAAGTTCAGCTCTAAATCGCTTGATTAATTAAGATCTGGTAAGTCCAAGAGCATAACCGGGGCGGAGATCATCTCCGGGTACCCATCCTGGGCATCCCGGCAATGATGGTCATCTTCCGCCCCGTTTGTAATTCTGACGGCGGTTAATTTCAGGGGTTAATGGTAAGAGATAACCTCTGTCGAAGAAATAATCCGCTCGAGGTGGTGGTTTGCACGAAACACTGATTATTCAATACTTATGCTACCCGGGTTGGGACGGCCTACTGCTCTGCTAGCTGGGGCTGAGCAAAACTTAAGCTTTCCAAAGACCATGCAAGTTACAGTATTCACGGGCTGTAATCTGATCTGCGTCGATAATAAAAGTGGCTTCTGGAGCTTCACCGGGCTTTAGGAACTGCCGGTAGGCTTTGCCATCGGCGATAACTTCGATCCACTCGATATAATGTTTCTCTTCCATGGGGTGGGGAACACTGCCGACCTTCACCTTAAACCCGCCGGCGATTTTCTCGATAACCGGCACATGTTTCTCTTTAGCCGCATCCACGGTGTTCTCCACGAACAGCTTCATGGGCTGGCCGCAGCATACCAGCTCACCGGCGCCGGCGTGCACCATTTCCACGATGTTCCCACAGACGCCACATTTGTAAATTTGCAGCAGCTCGGTCATGTAATTTTCCTCCTTGGGATTTTACCGGAATTATTTAGAAAGGGATTGGGGTGGTTATGTATCAATATAATTATCAATTGGCGGATTTCCTGTCCCTCCTTAAAAAAACCGGCTGGGGCCTTATTTTAACTGACCTCAGCAGCAATCCGGATCAGCACTGCCCCGTCCAGTTTTAAAGACCAAAGGATCAATCAATTCGAATGAAACTTTTCTTTTTAGCCTTGCACACCGGGCAGGCATCCGGAGGCTCGCCTTCCACTGTGTAACCGCAGACCGGGCAGATATAGTCGTCGACCAAGGTCTGGTTGTCCAGGTTATCCAGGGCCTGCTGATATAAGGCGGCGTGGACCTTTTCCACTTCATTGGCATAGCGGAAGGTTTGGGCGGCCCGTTTATTGTCCTCCGCTTCGGCTGCGGCGATCATCTGAGGATACATCTCCGTGAACTCATGGGATTCCCTGGAGATCGCTTCTTGCAGGTTTTCACGGGTGGATTTAACGCCTTCCATAGCCCGCAAGTGGTTATGGGCATGGATGGTTTCGGCTTCGGCTGCAGCCCGAAATAACCGGGCGGTCCGGGGAAAGCCTTCCTGGTCCGCCTTTTTGGCAAATGCCAGGTATTTGCGATTCGCCTGAGATTCTCCGGCAAAGGCCTCCATCAGATTCTCTAGCGTCTTGCTCATTAAAAGTCTCCTCCTAACTTAAGCTAAATATTTTTCATCAGTTAATATGGGGCCATGGTTCGCCATCCCGCTCTTCTACAAAATAGGAAAAAGAGTTACACTCCAGCTCGCGTTGCGAAACCGGGCAACGCAGCCTGATCCTCTGTTCCTCGACCTTGACGACCTCCCAGTCGCCGTGCCGAGGTCCGCTGGCGATGAAAATTTTTTCCCCTACCCGGAAAGGATAAGATTTGAAAATTGTAACCTTGGATAACTTTTGAACGCTATTTGACATGATGTCAGCTCCCATCTGGCTAGATCACTCTATAAGCTCGTCTTCCTGACCTCCGGCCGGGCTCCGGCAAGAACCGTCAGGCCAGTAATTGAGCCTATTTCTTCAGCATCCCGAACTTGCCTTGCCAGGAGCACTTATTACAGTAGGTATCAGTATCATCGACAATCTCAGGCATTTCCGGCCCACTGTGGTCGGGGTTAAAAACGATGTTGCTATCCTGCAGATCAAACTCGTGGACTTCATACTCTTCGTCCGGGTCTCTGACGAAAAAACTCTTGGACCCGCAGACCGGGCATTTCATGACAGCCATTATGTCTCCTTAATCTGGTCCTGCCTTTTGGTCAAGGTGATTTGTTTAATTAACGGCCTGTAATTACGTATACTATTTGGCAAGGCAGATTGACTCCCTGCTGGCTCACCAAGAGGCTCCTCCAGGCGGGCAACCCGGGGAACAGGTTGCATCTTGAGGCCAACCGGTAGCAGTAGCGGGAGGGCCAGCTGGTCTAATGACTTGTTTTTTGGTTTCCTTGGAACAGCCAACCAGAAATAGTAAAACTACCAGAACCAAACAACCCAAGATTTTCATAACTGTCTCCAGTGGCTCAGAGGTGAATAATCAGAATGACCACCCTTAGGTAGCCAGCATTGGTTTTAAGTGCCGCAGAACCGCGTCGTAATCCGGTTCATCGGTAATTTCCTTTACTAACTGAAAATACCGGACAATACCATCTTTGCCGATCAGCCATACAGCCCTGGCCAATAGCCGCAGTTCCTTGATTAATACCCCATAAGCTTGGCCGAAGGCAGCCTGGCGATGATCAGATAGGGTTTGCACCCGGGTTACTCCCGCCGCCCCGCACCAGCGTTTTTGCGCAAAGGGTAGATCCATGCTGATCGTCAAGATTGCTGCGTCCGGGCCTAATTGGGCCGCCTCGTCGTTGAACCGCTGAGTCTCGAGGTCGCATACCGGGGTGTCCAACGAGGGCACCGAGGTCATTAGGCATACCTGGCCCCGCCAATCAGATAGCCGGACCGGAATCAGATCATTATTGAGGACCTCAACATCTGGGGCCAACTCTCCCACTCTGACCTCATTACCGATCAAGGTCAACGGAATATTCTGAAAAGTTATGAGACCGGGCCGTTCGGGCATTCTGTCCACTTCCCATAGTAGTTTATGGATAGGAATCAGAACCTATTATTCTCCCCAACCCGTGACTTGTCTAGGCAGCCCCGGTTGGGACGGTTCACTTGGGTAAAATTTACAAAAAATCTAAGGTAATAATTATTATCGAATACGATACGCTATAAAAATCAACTTGTCAAGTGCCCAAGTAAAAATTTATGGAGATAAATTGAGACGGCTGGACAGGCGGTTATTTTTTTCTATCTATTCCGGGGTGGGAAAGGAGATTAACAAAACTCGAACGTTGTCTAAGTTGGTTAAAAGACTGGCAATCTTCCCTGATTTTGGTTTTGATATTTAGATATGCGCCAATTTGCCCTAAGGTGTAACTGGATCAGCAAATATACACAAGCCGGTGACCCCTACGGTGTCACCAACATAAAATAAAGTTCGCCAAACAGTTAAATTTTTTATTAGTGGTGGCGAGGCCCAGAATCGAACTGGGGACACGCGGATTTTCAGTCCGCTGCTCTACCGACTGAGCTACCTCGCCGTGAGGTCATTTTGTTATATAATATATTTGCGGAATGATTTTCAACTGAAAATTAGCCATTGTCAGATCTATTATCACATGCTACCTTGGAGCGCAACAAACCGATTGAAGTTATACGATCAGGCTAGGCTCCATGGTCAATTATGAGCTGCTAGAAAAATTATTATATGCGCAAGCTGTTAATTATAGATGCCCCAGACTCGGACTACCAGGAATTAGCGAATATTTTTAACGGGGCGGGATATGAAGTTCTCCCTTTGGTCGAAGGTGAGAGAGCACCAGCGTTGGCTGCTGAGCAGCGGCCAGATATTATCTTATTAAACATCCAGGCTGATGCCGGGCTCAAACAATTTCGGGCCCTAAAAGATCAAGAGGCGACTCAGCAGATTCCGGTGGTATTGATCCTGGAACGCTTTACGGAAGACTATGCGGCTCGCGGTCTGGAGATAGGCGCGCATGACTTTATAATCCCACCCTTCCGGGCCGAGGAAATATTAGCCCGGGTGGGGGTTGCAATCCGCCTGAAAGAGGATGAGCATCGCTTGCAGGCCTTCCAAGACCGCTATGGCGATCTCCTGGAGGGCACTTCTCCTTATCAGTTTATCATGACACGGGAAGGGCGATTGATAGATTGTAGTTCTCCCTTGCTGGAGGTGCTGGGCTATGACCCGCATGGTGAATCCCTTGAGGTTTCTCAGGCCCAAGACCTTTTCGGAGATACTGAGGACTACCATCAATTTCAAGAACTGATTAACCTCCAGGGCAAAGTCAATAATTTGATGGTCCCCTTCAGACATCGGGACGGCAGTCAGATAACAATGTTAGTCCATGGCTTGATTGTCCAGAATCAACCAGATCTAATAGTGGGGTATGCCAGACCGAGTGCCCCGCCTGACCAAGAAAGGGTGGGCGAGGATTTGGCTAAGCAACTGGTTGCCCGACCTTCAATCCGAAAATTCATGCGCGATCTGATCCCTCGTCTGCTACCTTTTGCTGACAATCTGCTGTCGCTTTTAAAACCGACAGATTTACTGGGGGGACATTATAAGAAGGTGAAAAAGCTGGGCCAGGGCAGCTTCGGAGAGGTCTGGCTGGTACTGGATACGGAAGCCTTGGGAGAAAAACGTTATTATGTGGCCAAGATTCCGTTTTCCAAGTCTTACAATAAAAAATTTCGCCAGGAGGGGGAGATCATTAGGAAATTGGCTCCTCACCCTGGGGTGGTACGACAGATTGATTACGTTGAAGAGCACGGTCGATTAATTCTCATCCAGGAGTATGTGGAGGGTCCGACTCTGCAAGACCTGCTGGTGGAGGAACTCCCGGAGGCTCTCAAGGAACGGATCATCATGCAACTCATCGACATCGTCGCCCATGCCCACCAGCACCAGGTGATTCACCGCGATATCAAGCCCAACAATATTATCGTCACCTCGGATGGTACCGTCAAACTATTGGATTATGGTGCTGCCAAGGAACTCAAGGACCGTGACATCAGCGCTACCATGGTCGGTTCCCGGCCCTATATGGCTCCGGAGCAGATCATGGGCCAGAGCGAAAAGCGCAGCGACATCTGGGCCATTGGAGTGATTATGTATCTGCTTTATACCGAGATGCTGCCTTTTTACGATGACCTGGAAAAAACCCTGATCGATCTGATTCTTTACCAGGAACCGGTACCTCCCCGGGAGGAGAACCCTGAGATTCCGGAGGAACTGGAAGCCATCATCCTCAAATGTTTAGCCAAGAAGGTAGAGGATCGTTATCCCGATGCCATACCCTTGAAAGAGGATTTGCTTCGCCATTTTCCCGACTTTGGTCAGCGGCCCTGGGGCGGTTTTCAGACTGAAGCCGCAGCGATGTCAGACCTTTCCTGACTCCCCTGGCATCACCTGCCCCCCCAATCTCATCAGCCATGGCTAATGCAGAAACTGTGAGCAGCTACTCTGAGTTAGGTGGACGGCAGATGGGATTGACTGTATAATTTATTTTGAGATGAACCCCTTAGTAGCTATTATCGGTCGCGCCAATGTCGGTAAATCAACCCTGTTTAACCGGCTGACCCGCAGTCGCCGGGCCCTGGTCGACAACCGTCCCGGGGTGACCCGGGACCGCAACTATGGCACCGTCACCTGGGATGACTACACCTTTACTCTGGTAGACACCGGTGGTTTTGAGTGGGTTCGAGAAGAACTGGGAGACCAGGTCCGCCGCCAGGCAGAAATGGCGGTAGCCGAAGCCGATGTCATTCTGTTTATGGTGGACGGCCGTCAAGAACCTCGGTTAGGGGACGAGCAGGTTACAGAGTACCTGCGCCGGTCGGGAAAGCCTCTGCTGCTGGTGGTTAACAAAATCGATGGTCCCCGCCAGGAAGCTGGTCTTTCCGAATTTTACCGTTTTGGTCTGAGTCCATTATTTCCTATCTCAGCCGAACATGGACAAGGTATTAGCGCACTGCTGGAAGCCTTGGTAGATTTGCTGCCGCCACGGCCGGAAGTTTCCGAGACCGAGGCTGGCATCCGCGTAGCGGTGCTGGGGCGACCCAATGTGGGCAAGTCCTCATTCATCAATCGTTTCTTGGGTGAAGCACGTCTGGTTATCAGTCCTTTGCCGGGCACTACCCGGGATGCCATAGACTCCCACTTGGAATTGGAAGGCCAAAAGTATGTGCTTATTGATACGGCTGGGATCCGACGCAAAAGCCGTATCTGGGAACATCTGGAACGAGGAATGGTGTTTCAGGCTTTTCGAGCCCTGGAGCGGGCCGACGTGGGCCTGCTGTTGCTGGAGGCTCAGGAAGGATTAACCGAACAAGATCTAAAAATCGCCGGACAAATTGCCACGGCCGGCAAGGGGGCGGTGATTGGCATCAACAAATGGGATCTGATTGCTGGGCAACCGAAACAGCAGCAGTGGTTGCTGGACCAGGTGACAAGTGACCTGGAATTCATGTCTTTTGCCCCGATTCTCCCGATTTCAGTGGCGACCGGCTATAATTTAAACCGGGTTTTTCCCCTGATCAACCAGATCTACGCCCAATCCAGCGCTAAATTGGGTACCGGCGAATTGAACCGGGTTTTTAAAGAAATTGTTACGCAACATTCCCCGCCACGATATCGCCACCGATCAGTCAGGTTCTATTATCTGACCCAGGTAGGAACCCTGCCCTTAACCTTCATGATTTTCACTAATTACCCTCAAGGCATTCCCGAGTCCTACCGGCGTTATCTGATTAATCAACTCCGGGCCAGGCTGGGGCTGCCCTACGCTCCCATTAAAATCTTGTTTAAAGGCAGAGATCGACGTCGCCGGGATGCAACCGTGTCGAAATCGGTCAGCCAGACCAAAAAGATAAACAAGAAGGGGACCAACTAGCTGGTCATTTGACTACCCGGAGCCGAGGGGTGCGGCACGGACAATCATGGTTACACTGGGAGAAGTTTTGCTGGTGGATATAACCCTTCAAGAGGTTGTTCTTGACGCGCACGGCGTTGATGATAAAAAAGGCAATTACAGACCGCTCCCAATCCGGGGTAGGCTGAAAATTTTCCATGCGTTTTTTGTAATGGGACAGTATTACGGATAAGTCTGCTTCATCCAAGCTTAAAATTTCATCGGCCAATTGTTCTATCCTTTGCCTCGGCATAAATTTTTCCCCTCCTGTCGCAATATGTCCCTGTAATTGACCCAGCCATAATAAGCCGAACATTAAAAAATTGTCAACAAAAATTAATTAAAATATTATTATTTTATCTTGGACCTGATCAAGGGTTTTAGTTTATCCGCCGGTTGCCTCTTTGGCTGGTCATTCAGTTAATCCTTCCAAGGACTTAACTATTTCCGCCAGATAATCCGCCTCCCGGGCCAAAATCTGCTGACCCTGCTCCGGGGAGGCCAGTTCTGGGTTGCCCCAAACCCCTCCGGGCCAGTAGGGACGTTTATCACGTACCAGGATAAATTTAGGAAAATGCGGCCACTCCGCCGGGGCCGTGCCCTTGACTAGATGCGGATAGGTGGCCTGCATCAATGCGGTTTCCACTTCCCCGGCATGAGAGTCGCCTTTGGTTTGGACCAGATCCGGGTTTTCTTTCAGAACCTCGATCACCAGATCAATGATATTGACAACAGCTATTTTAATCTCTGGCAGTTCCGTCAGCAAGGCTTCGCCGGCTTCGATTAGCGCGGCAATGTGAGTACCGCCGCAATGTCCGGTAAGCATGATCAGATGCCGCAGTCCCTGGCGATAAAAATCGCGTCCCAGATCTCGGGCCAGGCCTCGCAAGGTATCACCGGAAAGGCCAATGGTCCCCGGGTGTTCGCGGGTGGAACGACAGACGCCGTAATGGATCGGCGGAGCTATCAGGACCGGGACTCGTTTACCTACCTGACGGGCCAGTTCCAGGGCATGGAGGGTATCGGTACTCAGCGGCAGGTGGGGGCCGTGTTCTTCTACGGCACCAAAGGGCAGGATAACAGTACGCGTCTGCGCTATGGCACCAGAGAATTCTAGCATGGTGGCTTCTCCGACAAGCATGCCCGACTCCATCAGTTTTTTATATTATCCGTTGCGTATTGGCCTTCGTCAATATTTTTTTGTGAACCGTTAGACACCTGCTGTAGGGTATTTCTGAAATATAACCCCTTGCCTCGCGAATGGTCTCCATACAGATTTAGAGATAATACTCATCCGCTGGTCTGGGCCTCTTGCAGGCTCAGAAACATTGGAGTTTTTTCCCCGAAGCATTGCCGAGTCGAGTAATAGAATAACATATTCAATAAATTATACTTTTTAAAAAATCAAGGAATTCCCGGCCATACCTGGCTTATTGTACCCAATTTTGCTAAATATAGATAATCTATTATCTTTATTGGCTATGGCTAAATTTTGTGAAAAAAAAGACTTGACAAGGATTTCTCTTACCTGTTATTAGGTCTGTTAGTTTTATACAGCACCTGGATAACCGGTTCAGGAGGAACAGGTGGATAACTGGGCCGTATTACACGATTTCGCTTATGTCTTGATTTTTTTGTTAGTCGCAGTGGTCTTTGCCCTGGGGCCGCTAATTATCGCTCATCTGGTGGCGCCCCGCAGTTTTGGTCCCGCCCGTAATCAAACCTATGAGTGCGGCATCCCGGCCATGGGCAGCGCCTGGGTCCAGGTAGCGGTTATTTACTATCTATTTGCCTTAATCTTCTTGGCCTTTGATGTGGATGTGCTGTTTTTGTTTCCGGTATTATTGGCCTTTGGGGAGGGCTATGTCTGGCGTGATCTGATTGAAATCGCCATCTTTGTGAGCATTATATCCCTGGTGATTGTTTACGCCTGGTGTAGGGGGGTCTTCTGGTGGAAAAGAAAACCGGAGAGCCACTGATTCAGTTTGGGGTTCTCGAAGAGGTTTTGAACCTCTGCCGGGCCAATTCCCTCTGGCCCATGACCTTTGGGTTGGCCTGTTGTGCCATTGAGATGATGGCCGCGGGCGCGGCCCGCTTTGATCTGGACCGCTTCGGGGCCGGAGTTTTTCGACCGTCGCCCCGGCAATCAGATCTGATGATCGTCGCCGGGACGATCTCCCGGAAAATGGGTCCGGCGATTGTGCGCCTCTACGACCAGATGGCGGCCCCCAAATGGGTGATAGCCATGGGCAATTGCGCCATTTCGGGCGGGCCCTTCTATTATGAAGGCCAATATGCCATTGTGCCCGGGGCTGATCTGATCATCCCGGTAGATGTTTATGTGCCGGGCTGTCCGCCCCGCCCGGAAGGTTTGATTGAGGGAATTTTGCAGTTGGAAGAGAAGATCACCCAACGCGGCCGGTTAAGGAAATTCCGATAATGTTAGCCGAGCAAATCAGCAACAGCCTTAAGAGGCTGGATTTGGAAAGGGTAGCGCCCGGGGATTACCGCCAGAGCGGCTATCACGTCGAAGCCGTCGCCCAGCCGGACCAAATCCTGTCCGTCGCCCAGACGATGTTGGAGCACCAATGCTTCCTGGAATCCCTCACCGCGCTGGATCTGGTCGAATCTTTTGAAGTGGTCTATCATTTTGCCTGTTTTACGGAATTGTGCCGGACGGTGGTGCATGTTCCCTTGAGCAAAGGCAAAACTGTTCCCACCCTCAGCAGCCTTTATCCCGGCGCTGATTGGTTTGAACGGGAGGTCTTCGATCTGTTCGGCATCATATTTGCGGGCCATCCGAATTTAAAGCGCCTGATCCTTCCCGAAGATGCCGATTTTCATCCACTATTGAAAGATTTTGTGGCGAGTAGTTGAGATGATGCTGGAATCGGGTATTGAAGAAAAGACCTTTTATCTGAATCTGGGCCCGCAACATCCCAGTACGCATGGCGTGTTGCGCATTCTGCTGGAGATGGACGGCGAATTCATTGCCAATTCCGAGCCGGTCATTGGCTATGGACACCGGGCTCATGAAAAGATGGCGGAACTGCGCACCTATCAGCAGTATCTGCCCAATATGGGCCGGGTGGATTATTTGCATGCCCTGGCCTATAATCACGGTTATTGCCTGGCAGTGGAAAGGCTGGCCGGGATTGAAGTGCCGGAACGGGCCGAATTCATCCGGGTGATCACTGCCGAACTCAACCGCATCGCCAGCCATCTGCTGTGGTTCGGGGCCTATCTCCTGGACCTCGGAGCCTTTACCCCCTTTCTCTACTGTTTCGATGATCGGGAGAACGTGGTCGACATTTTAGACCGGGTGACTGGCTCCCGCTTGACCTATTGTTATTTCCGTTTCGGTGGCGTGCGCGATGACATTGACGACGAATTTATCGCTGGCTGCCGGGCCTTTGTCACCCGCTTGCGCAGTCGGTGGAAGGATTACGACGATCTGGTTACCAAAAACGTCATCTTCATCAATCGCACCCGGGAGGTAGGCATCATCACTCCGGAGCAGGCCTTAAAATATGGGATTACCGGCCCGTGTCTGCGGGGCAGCGGAATCCCCTATGACATCCGCCGCAGCGAGCCGTATTCGGTCTATCCGCTGTTTGACTTTGAAATCCCCACCGGCGAGCGGGGCGACATCATGGACCGTTATGTGGTACGCCTGCGGGAGATGGAGCAGAGCCTGAGGATTATTGAACAGGCCCTGGACAAGCTGCCCAATGGGCCGATCATGGCGGAAAAGGTCCCCAAGCGTTTGAAGCCGGCGGAAGGGGAGGTCTATGTCCCGGTCGAGTCGGCGCGCGGCGAGTTTGGTACATATATAGTCAGCAAAGGGGATACCAAACCCTACCGGATCAAGTTGCGGGTGCCGTCTTTTTCGAATCTGAGTATTATATCGGAGCTCATTAAAGATACGTTGGTGGCCGACATGGTTGCCATTCTGGGCTCGCTTGATTTAGTTATCCCGGAGATCGACCGCTAAGCTCAAGCAAATGGATCACAGGCCTTCTGCCTGTTAAAAGCCACAAGGTGGTTCTGTGATGGAAATGTTATGTCAGATAGGGGGATCAGAGGCGGTTCGCATCATAATCGCGCTCTTAGGGGTAATTGCCCTGGTCTCGGTTAACGCCTTGTTCCTGATCTGGATGGAACGCAAGGTCGCGGCCCATATCCAGTTGCGACCCGGCCCCATGGAGGTCGGTTATCACGGTGCCCTCCAGACCGTTGCCGATGCCCTCAAATTGATCGGCAAGGAGCTTATCACCCCCGAAGATGTCGACCGGCCGATTTACCTTCTGGCCCCAATTATTATTTTCCTCCCGGTATTGGTCCTCTTCCTGGTTATTCCATTTTCGCCCAACTTAATCATTCGTGACCTCAATGTTGGCATCCTGTTAATTTTCGCCTTTTCGACCCTAACGGTGTTGGCCATCCTTATGGCCGGCTGGAGTTCCAATAATAAATACTCAGTATTTGGTGCTATTCGATCCATAGCCCAGAATATTGCTTATGAAATCCCCTTGCTGATTACCGCCATGAGCATTATTCTGATGGTCGGCTCCTTCAAACTATCTGATATCGTCGCCGCCCAAGAAAATATCTGGTTCGTGGTCATTCAACCGGTGGCCTTTATTCTTTATGTCATCTGTGCCACGGCCGAAACCAACCGGGCCCCCTTTGATATTCCCGAGGCCGAATCAGAGTTGGTGGCCGGATTCCATACCGAATATAGCGGCATGCGCTTTGGCCTGTTTTTCCTGGCGGAATATACCAATATGTTTGTGGTCTCGGCCGTGGCCACCGTCCTTTTTTTAGGAGGTTGGCGGGGTTGGTTTTTACCGCCGGTGGTCTGGTTCCTGATCAAAGTTTACGCCATGATCTTTCTGATCATGTGGTTCAGATGGACTTTCCCGCGGCTGCGGTTCGATCAACTGATTACCTTTGCCTGGAAGGTGTTGATTCCCTTGGCATTCATCAATCTATTGGTCACTGCCCTGGCTATCAAGCTGTTTTAAATGATAAAGCTAAGCCGGTAAATTATCGCAAGGTTTAGATCAATGGTTGCCTATTGTAGAGAAATTTTAGTCGGGCTGTGGAGCTTACTGGCCGGGATGGCAGTCACCATCCGCTATTTTGTCAAGCCCATCGTCACGGTGCAGTACCCCCGTGAAAGATTGACCATGTCGCCCAAATATCGGGGGCCCATCGAATTGATTATGGACCCCGAGACCGGCACCCATAGTTGTACCGCCTGCGGCATGTGTGTCCGCACCTGTCCGTCCAGCCTGATCACGGTGGAAGGGGTCAAGGTCAAAAAGAAGAAGCTGCCGGTTAAACATGTGATTGATTTTTCCTATTGCAGCCTGTGCGGCCTCTGCGTCGAAGTCTGTCCGACCCATGCCCTGAGGTTTTCCAACGAGTATCGCCTGGCCGGTTATCGACGGGAAGACATGGTGATTGATCTTTTGGCCCGGCTGGATAAAGACCGCGCTGCGGTCGGACTACCGCCGCTGCCGGTGCCCACCCCCGAGCCAGAGGAAGCAGAATCTACCCCTGCGGAGGAAAAAGCATGAGATTCATGATTGACCTGTTCTCCGCCGAAGGCATGGCCACCCTCAGTTTTTTGGGGGTCGTCGGTCTTACCTTTATCGGTGCGCTGATTGCCGTCGGGGCGCGCAATATCTTCCATAATGTCTTAGGACTGGCCTTGGCCCTGTTTGGGGTGGCGGGTCTCTTTGTTTATCTCAACAGCCCTTTTGTGGCCATGATGGAGATTTTAATTTACGTGGGGGCTATCTGTATTGCCATCTGCTTTGCGATCATGCTCTCGGAACCGCTGTATTTACCTAAGCCCCCACGTAATCCTCTTAAACTTTTAGGCGCAGGCGTAGCCAGCGGTTTGATCTTTGCCATGCTGGGACTGCTGATGAAAAAAACCACCTGGGTACCGGCCGCGGAGCGCAGCACCGACTGGTCGATTACCACCCTGGGTCACTTTTTACTTACTAAATACGCCTTAATTTTTGAGGTCATTTCACTGGTTCTGCTGGTGGCCATGTTGGGGGCGATTGTCACTGCCCGGGATGGCCGGGGCAGCTAATAAATACATGCGGGGAGACGCATTGGTAGCTTAGCCCCTGGCGGGGAGACATCATGATCAACAACCTAGAAACTTACCTTTACATTGCTGTGGTCCTTTTTGCGATCGGTCTGTATGGAGTTTTGGCCCGACGCAACCTGATTGCGGTGTTGATTTCGGTGGAACTGATGCTCAATGCGGCCATGATTAATTTTATGGCCTTCAATCGGTTCCTGGCCCCGCATCCCGCCGTGGGACAGATCTACGCCCTGTTTATCATGGCGGTGGCCGCGGCCGAAGCCGCCATTGGTTTAAGTATCATCATCGCTATTTATCGGAAGTTGAAATCCATTAACGTGGAACACGTTACTGAACTTCGAGGTTGATTATGTCCGCCTGGTTTTCGGACCTGACCTTATTGGGATGCTTTCTGTGTATGATCTTGCCCCTGGCCAGCTTTGGGCTGATCATGATCTTTACCCGTACCAACCACAAGCTATCGCTGGCCATCTCTCTGGTGGCCTCCACCCTTCCTTTATTTATCGCCTGGAGCTTTCTGTATAAATATTGGCATATTACCGAACCCATCATCTATAACTATGACTGGATCATCTCTGATTTTATCAAGATCCCGTTTGGGTTCCTGCTGGATCCTACCAGCCTGTTGATGCTGACTATTGTGGCCACCATCAGCTGGCTGGTGCAGATCTACTCCATCGGCTATATGGAGGGTGATCCGGGATTCGGCAATTATTATGCCTTCCTTTCGCTGTTCGCCCTGTCCATGCTGGGCGTCAGCATCTCCAGCGGCCTGTTGCAGCTTTATATCTGTTGGGAGCTGGTGGGGCTGTCTTCCTATCTACTGATCGGTTTCTGGTATGAGAAATTCTCGGCCTCCGAGGCCGGCAAGAAGGCCTTTGTGGTCACCCGCTTCGGCGACGTCGGCTTTTTCATGGGACTGGCCTTTCTGACCATTTTTTACGGCAACCTGGAAATTGCCAATATTAATTCCGCCGCGGTTGCCCAGAGCATGCCCCCCTGGCTGATCTCCACTGCGGCCTTGCTGATTTTCTGTGGGGTAATGGGTAAAAGCGCCCAGTTCCCTCTGCATGTCTGGCTGCCCGACGCCATGGAAGGTCCGACGCCGGTCAGCGCCCTGTTACATTCAGCCACCATGGTGGCCGCCGGCGTTTTTCTGATTGCCCGGATCTATCCCTTTTTCAGCGCCTCCCCGGAGGCTATGACCGTGGCTCTGGCGTTGGGGACCATCACCCTCATAATTTCCTCCACTATTGGCATGGTGGCCACCGACATTAAACAGGTCTGGGCCTATTCCACCGTCAGCCAGCTCGGTTTCATGATCATGGGCTTGGCAGCCGGAAGTTACTTTGCCGGCTACTTTCATCTGACTACCCATGCCGGATTCAAGGCGCTCCTCTTTTTATGTTCCGGGGTATTCATCCATCATTTCGGCACCAATGATTTCTTTGTGATGGCTGCCCAGGGCGGCCGAAAATTAGTGATTCCCATGGTTACTATTACTATTGCGGCGCTGGCCCTGTCGGGCATCTTCCCCTTTTCCGGCTTTTTCAGTAAAGAGGCCATCCTGGGCGCTTTATATCACCACCCCAACAAATTCTGGTTGCTCATGGGGTTGTTCGGGGCCTTTTTGACCGCCTATTACACCTTCCGGGTAATCTTCGTGATGCTGTTCCCCAAGACTACCGCGCCGGAGGAATCGCATGGCCATGAGAAGCTTCATGAAGAGCATCACGGGGTCCCCTGGGTGATGGCCATCCCATTAATAATTCTGGCTACCTTTACCCTGATTCTGGGGTTCTGCCAGGGCTACCTGGAACGATTTCTGTTGGGCCATGCGCTGCATCATGAACATAATTACCTCCTTTTGATTAGTGCCGTGGGGTGCGCCTTATCTGGCATCGCTCTGGCCTGGTATGATTGGGGTTCCAAGAAGGCCAAGTGCGTCGGCTTTATCTCGTATGTGCCGGTGTTGGAGAATTTCTTTATCCAAAAATGGTATATGGACCATTTCTGGCGCTGGTTCTTAAACACCTTTATCTATGGGACGTTTTCCCGCCTGTTCACCTATAACGACCGGCGGGTGGTGGACGGCGGGGTGGATACTGTCGCCTTCTCAACCATTGGCAGCGGGCGGATGCTCTCCTTTTTCCAGACCGCCCTTTTGCAACTGAACCTGTTATTCATGATCGTGGTAGTAGCCGGAGTCGGGCTCTACCTGTTAATAGGCCGATAATCGTTTGAGAATTAATCTAGTTTAATTTAGGATGGCTTTATGGTGGAGCAAGTTGCCGACTTTCCGTATCTGACCTGCATGCTGTTGGCCCCTGTCGTGGGCCTGACCATCATCTTGTTCCTCAAAGAGGAATGGCATTTTCTGATCCGGGTGGTCAGTCTTATCGCCTCAGCCGTCGCCTTTGGGTTTTCTATTTACACCTTTGTTAATTACGACAAGGCCCTAGGGGGGCTCCAGTTCGTTGAAAAATACGAATGGGTCAAAACCTTTGGCATCCATTATTATGTCGGCGTTGACGGCATCAATGCCCCGTTGCTCCTGCTTACCGGGATCGTCATCTTTACCGGCGTGCTCACCATGTGGGAGCTGGAAAACCGGGTCAAAGAATATTTCGCCTTCATGCTGGCCCTGGTCACTGGCGTTTTCGGGGTCTTCATGTCCATGGACATGTTTGTCTTTTTCCTGTTTTACGAAATCGCCGTGGTGCCGATGTATGTCCTTATCCTGATCTGGGGCTCCACCCGGAAGATTTACGCGGCCATGAAACTTACCCTCTACCTGATGGCCGGCAGCGGGTTAATTATCCCGGGGATTTTGCTGCTCTATGCCACTTCCGGTATCAATACCTTTGATATGATCCAGCTCCATGGGATTCATTTTGCCCCCTGGGTGCAAAAGGTATCTTTTGTGTTGTTATACTTTGGCTTTGGGGTGTTAGCCGGTGTCTGGCCGTTCCACACATGGTCGCCGGTGGGCCATGTGGCGGCGCCGACCGCGGTCAGTATGCTCCATGCCGGGGTGCTGATGAAACTGGGAGCCTACGGCATCCTACGGGTGGCTATGTTCCTGTGTCCGGCCGGCTTCCAGTACTGGGCGCAACTGATGGCCCTGTTGGCCGCGGTGGGGATTGTCTATGGCGTTTTTGTGGGTCTGGCCCAGACCGACCTTAAGTATGTTATTGGCTATTCCTCGGTATCCCATATGGGGATTGTGGGTCTGGGATTGTCCACCGGCACCATCGACGGCTTAAACGGTTCGGTCTTTCAGATGTTCGCCCACGGCGTCATGACCGCCCTTTTCTTCTCGGCGGTGGGCTATATCTATGATCGCACTCATACCCGGGATATCCACGAATTGGGCGGGTTTTCCAAAATTATGCCGGTCGCTTCGGCCTATTTTATCATTGCGGCCTTATGTGGGGCCGGAGTGCCGGGCTTCGCCAGTTTCTGGGCGGAACTGCTGGTATTCATTTCGGCGGTCAAAGTCTATCCGGTGCGCGGTCTGTTTGCCCTGGCCTCGATCGTCATCGGCGCCTTGTTTGCGCTGCGGGTGGTGCAAAACACCTTCTATAATCAACCTAATCCCAAGTTCATACATTTTAAAGATGTCAGTCCCTTTTTAGGGTTGCCCCGGGCCATTTTGGTGGCCAGTATGGTGCTTTTTGGGATCTTTCCCCGGCTGATGCTGGACATAATTAAATCCGCGGTAGTTCCCTTTGTTAACGGGTTATAAATCATGAAAGTGCTGCTCTTTGGTCCTGAACTCTATTTTCTGGCGATGGCTCTGGCCCTATTCTGCCTGTCCTTACGGCGACAGGTAAACATCCGTATCGACCATCAGGTAGCCCTGGGATTTGCGGCTGGCGGAGTAGTGGTAGCGGCGGCCTGTCTCTTCCAGCAGGGAGAGTTGTTCTTTGCGGCTTACCGGGTTGATCTGTTCAGCCAGATCTTCAAAGCTGCCCTGGCCTTGGGCCTCTTTCTGGTCTTGATGATCTCCCATAATCTGGCCCATATCGAGGAACGCTACCACGCCGAGTTTTATCTGTTCCTGACCACCTGTACCCTCGGTATGATGATGTTAGTCAGTGCCGTTGAACTTCTGACCATTTATGTGTCCCTGGAATTATCATCTTATTCGCTCTATATTCTAGTGCCCCTCCGCCGCGGTGATGACATCGACATCGAAGCTGGAGTAAAGTATCTGTTCATCGGTGCAGTCTCCTCCTGCTTTATGCTCTTTGGCTTAAGTTATATCTTTGGCGCTACCCATAGCACCTATATTAACGAAGTCATGGCCAGGATGCCGGAATTGCTGCAAAGTCCGATCGGTATCTTGGGCCTTTTGCTTACCCTGGCCGGATTCTTTTTCAAATTATCGGTGTTCCCGTTCCATTTCTGGGCTCCAGATGTCTACCAGGGGGCGGCCAATCAGGTGACCACCTTTATCGCCACTGTGTCTAAGGCCGCCGCAGTGGCGGTTTTACTCCGCCTGGCGGCTCTGGGCCATGCTTATGGGTTCGGCTTTATCCAGGCCTTGTGGATCTTGTCGATTGTCTCCATGACCCTGGGCAACCTGGTAGCTATTGTCCAGAAAGACTTTAAACGCATGTTGGCCTATTCCTCTATCGCCCATGCCGGTTATGTACTGATGGGCATCCTGACCCTGAGTGAAGCCGGATATACTGCCGCGATCTACTACGCGGTGGCGTATCTGATCATGAACTTCACCTGTTTTATGGTGCTCTCGGAAGTGGCCAGTGATGGACGGAACCTCAAGATCGTCGAGTTGGCTGGACTGTACCACCGCTGCCCCTTACTGGGGCTGGCCTTGATGCTCGGACTATTCGCCCTGGCGGGGGTTCCCCCTTCCATTGGCTTTACCGGCAAATTGCTGGTCTTCACTTCCGCCATGAAGGAGGGTTATTTCTGGTTGGTCTTGGTCGGGGCCGTTAATGGCACTATTTCATTGTATTACTATCTAAAGGTGGTGTACGCGGCCTATTTCCTGGAAGGCCGGGAATTGCCGGCGATTAAACTGGGCCTGCCTACCCGGGCTTTGAGTTATGCCCTGATCCTGATCATCATCGGCTTCGGAGTGTTCCCCGATCGGATAGTGGAATTGGCCCGGATTGCAGTTAAAGGCGTTCTGCTCTAACTTTTTGTTCCTTTCCCTTCATAAAAAATGCCAGCTCCAACGGCTGGCATTTTTTATTAAAAAACCTTGACTCTGGTATTAGGTCTGTTTCACTTACAGGTGCGATAACTATCGACTTCGATATTATAGTGTCGCAACCAACGATAGATAGTTTTGGTGCACACCTTGAGCCGCCGGGAAAGGGCGGACACGTTACCTTGGGCGGCCCGCAGCAAGTTTTCTAATTCCTGCGGGGTCGGTCGGGTCGGCAGAGTGGCAACCGAAGAATGCCTTTCCTGGGCCTGGGTCTCGGAAAGATGGGGTTCTGGGTCCAGGTCCAATTCTTTGACGATTGACCCCTGACAGAGCAAAACCGCTCGGGTTACCACATTTTTGAGTTCTCGGACGTTTCCCGGCCAGGCATAGCTGAGCATCTCTTTTTCTATGGCCGCGGAAAACCGCACCATGCCTTTGTCATATTTTTTGGCCGTCGTCCACACAAAATAGTTGGCCAGGAGGAGAATATCTCCCCGCCTTTCTCTCAGAGGGGGCAAATGGATCAGCAGGGTGGCCAAGCGGTCATATAAATCCCGCCGAAATTGCCCCTGGGGGACCATGCCCCGGATATCCTGGTTGGTCGCCGCCAGCAAGCGGACGTTTACTTTTCTGGGGCATTCACTGCCTACTGGTTCGATCTCTCCCTGCTCCACCGCCCGTAACAATCGGGATTGTAATGCCAGGGGCAAGTCTCCGATCTCATCAAAAAACAGGGTTCCCTGATGGGCAAGCTCAAATTTGCCGCGTTTTTTGCGCAGGGCGTTAGTGAAGGCTCCGGGCAGGTGCCCGAATAATTCGCTGTTGGCCAGCGACTCCGAGATTGAAGCACAGTTGATTTTTAAAAGGGGTTGGCTGCGGCGGAGACTTAAGGCCCAGAGGGCCTCGGCGACCAGTTCCTTGCCGGTTCCAGGCTCTCCGGTAATCAAGACCGGCAGCTCGGTGCGGGCATAGAGGGGGATGCGATCCAGAATATTCTGAAAAGCCGAGTCCTGGGTATAAATCCAGGCTCTTTTTACCGGCCCCGCCTTTTTACGGTTATCTTCCCTTTGCTTAAAAGGCCTATCAAATGAGCTTGAAACCCCGATAGGACCCCGATCCTTTATCCCTAAACCTCGGCGATCAATCCTAATCATTTTTATCGCGCCTCCCTGTGCGACCGAGTTGAGAAATGATGGATTAAATATAACTTCTAAAATAAAAAATGAATTGATTATATTTTAGGATTATTAGGTAGTTATTGTCAAGGTGTTAATATTAAATGAATTATCGGTTACATAAAAATAATAATATAATCAATAACATAAAATATTTCAAAAATTGTAGGCTTGAAAAAGATTATTCCCTGGGGGTGAGGAGCAAGGCTACCGGGAAGTTGGTCAGTGTCTGTCCCACCAGTAAGTGGCCCTGACTAGTAATGACTTTTTTGGTAAAAATATCAATTCCTCGGAAGGTAGCAAACGGCAGGGTCAGGGAAGTATCCTGCCACATTTCTTCCCCCACGGGTAGTTGCCCTTCTTTAATGATCGCGGTCAACCATCTGGGCACTACTATGAGCGCGGCGGAGTTGCCATGAGTTCTTAAGAAGCTTATCACTTGGTCTTTATATTTCCCCGCGGCCGGGACCGGGAGATAGGCCCCGGCTTGGAAGAGCTCCTGCCGCTCTTTGCGGGCCTGTAGGGCTTGGTAGATCAGGAAAAGTTTGAGCTGGCCGTCTTCTCTGGAAGCCCACAAATCGCTAATCAGACCGAGCGGATCGTAATGTTCCCTTTTTCTGATTTCTTTGAGAAATTGCCGTCTTTGATCGAAGTTCACCGGGCGCCGATTATCCGGGTCTACTAGGTTTAGATCCCACAGTTCGGTGCCCTGATAGAAATCCGGCACTCCGGGACAGGTAATTTTCAGCAGGGTCTGGGATAAGGAGTTAAAAATGCCGTAATGGGCCACGAGTTTCTGAAAAGGCTCGAATTCGCTTAAAAATGGATTGGGTTCGGTTAAGATCTCGTCTATGAAAGCCAGCAAGGCTGCCTCATAATCCGTATCCGGCTGCGTCCAGCCGGTATGAATTTTCGCCTCCCGCACCGCTTTAATCATGTACTGCTTAATTCTCTCGACAAACTCGGGCCATGGGGTAGGATTGAAGGGAAAGGCCCCAATCAAGGTTTGATATAATAGGTATTCATCATTTTTGTCGGGGATGGCCTTGCCGCCTTTAATTTTCTTGTTTTTCTGATTGAGCCGGCTCCATTTCCTCAGATTTTTTTCCCATTCCGCCGGAATTTCCGACAACACGTTAATCCGGGCCCGGACATCTTCCCCGCGCTTGGTATCATGGGTTGAGCTGGCATTCAGAGCGTGAGGCCAATTTTTGGCTTTTCTTTGATTATATTGGTGGAAGTCCTTTAGAGGAATCCCGAACCCCTTGGGATCGCCTCCCACCTCATTAAGCGAGATCAGCCGATTGTAAATATATAAGGTAGTATCTTCAAAACCCTTGGCCATCAGCGGCCCTGAAAGTTGTTGTAATCTCATGAGGAAGTGCAGCAAGGTGCGTTTTTCAGGATCAGCAAAGTTCGGGCTGCAGCCTAAAAATAATAACTCTTCTAAAAAATTAAACTCTGATCCCAGATCGGGATTTTTAACTCGGGCCTGGTGCAGGGCATGCTTCAGATAGAAAACATCTTTTTCTCCGGCCGGGCTAGCATTAAGGTAGGTGCGATATACCGGAAACAGGGCTAACAGCTCAATTATTACCCTTTTAAAGCTATACAGACTGATATCCGTTCCATGGCGGTACTTACCGGCCAGATTTTTGAGCAGGTGAGCCAGATTATCAATATCGCCGGTCATGTACTTTTCAATAATCAGTTTCTTCTTCTCATAGACCAACTCCTTGTAAGCTATTTTAGAGCCGATGTATTTAAAATACAGGCTATTAAATTGGGCAGCCTGGCGAACATTACAAAAACTGGAATTGCAGTAAGTTAAAAAGTCATAACCGGTGGTCCCCTGCACCGGCCAATTTAAGGGAAGCTCTTCCTCCGGTTCAAGGATTTTCTCCACTACAATATATAAATCTCTGGCTCTCTGGACCAGGTTTTGTAAATAATTGACTGGATCGTAAAGCCCGTCAATATGATCTATCCTTAAGCCGGTGATACTGCCCTCGGCGATTAATTTAAAAATCAAACCGTGAATATGGTTAAACACCTCGGCATTTTCTATTTTTACGCATATCAAGTCATTAATGGTAAAAAACCGGCGGTAATTTATCTCTTCCGTAGCCACTTTCCAGAAGGCTAAGCTATAGATCTGTTCATCAAGGAGATTATCCAGCAACTTGAAGCTTTCCGGACGCCCCGGGACGCCGTTAAACAGAGCAATATTCTCATCGATAAATAATCTAATCACGGAGTTTCGAGTATAGAGTTCCCACAGCATGTTTTTTATGATCTTATTCTGATCATATTGGCTTACCAAATCTTCATCTTGGGTAACCGGGAGATTTTTGATAATGTGCAGGATGCCCAGCAGTTTCATAAATTCCAGATGGTCTTCCCCCAGTCTGCTGCTTAAGACCTGGAGCCGATGGGAAATAATCGTGGCATAAGTATCAATCCGCAAAGGAAATTTCTTGTCATAATAATTAATCGCGAAACCCTCGGCATCGTAAGTAAGCCTGATTTCGCCAGCTTCGATAGCCTCGCCATAACGCTTCCCTAAAATCGGGGCCAGCACTTTGCCCCGGATATTGGCATAGTGATGCTCCCAGTCAATGTCGAAAAAGGTATAATAAGGTGATCGGGACCCATTTTCGAAAATATCCATCAGCATCGGGTTTTCGCCGTCATAAGCCATGTGGTTGGGCACCAGGTCTTGAATCCAACCCAAATCCAGTCTTTTGATTTCGGTTATCAGGTCCCTAAAGTCGGTTTCGGAACCGAGTTCCGGGTTCAATTTATTGAAGTCAACCACATCGTAGCCGTGCAATGACCCTTTTCGGGCCTTGAAGATGGGAGAGGCGTAAATGTCAGAAATGCCCAGGTCGGCCAGATAGGCAGCCAGATCCCGGGCTTGGCTGAAATTAAAACCAGGATTAAACTGTAACCGGTAAGTAGCCCGCGGAATTCTCATGGCAATTATGCTCCGTGTGGCCGGAAAACCCTAATCTCTGTAAGCCACCAAACTGAGACCTCTTAAGGTGACTGTTTGATGCCGATCCAGCCGGTCGGGAGCCAGGGAACCGGGGCCTTGCCAGATCGGCTCAGCGGAATCCAGCAGTTTGTGCCATGGCCCTGTCGGCAAGAAAGCACTCAGATTTTGCGTAACATCACCTGAGTTAAAGTTGAAAAGCAATAATACCTGATGATCATTGTCAAGTCGCCAGCGTCGCATAATTAAAAACTTTTCCTCCTCTAAACCCCATACTTCCAGGTTATCGTTATCGGGTCGGGAGATGGCCGGCAGCTCTTTCCTTAATTTAAGCAATTCTTGGTAAAAATTAACTAACACCGCGTGCTTGCCTTGGCTGCGATGCTGCCACCGCAGTTTCGCAGTCAGAAAGGTATCCAGACTCTGCGGGTCGGGTGGTTCGCCCGGCCACTGAAAGGACTTGAATTCTTCCTGGCGGCCCTGCCGCACCGCCTCTACCAGGTCCGGATCGGAATGGCTGACAAAATAGTGGAAAGGAGCCTCTTCGCCGTATTCCTCGCCCATAAACAAAAGCGGGATGAAGGGAGAGAGAATAACTGCCCCGGCCGCAAGTTTAAGCGCTTCAAAAGATACCAGCGTTGACAATCTCTCCCCCCCCTGGCGATTGCCAATCTGGTCATGATTCTGCACAAAACCTACCAACCGCCGGGCCGGGATATCCTTGGCAGAATTGCCATGCCGCCGCTGGCGATACTGCGAATACTGGCCGGAATAGACAAACCCCTCGCGGAGCGCTTTGACCAGATGAGCCATGCTGCCGAAGTCGGCGTAATAGCCCTGGTGTTCCCCGGTAAGCAGGGTGTGGAGGCAGTGATGATAATCATCATTCCACTGACCGTGCAGGCCATAGCCGCCCAATTCCCGGGCCCGGATTACCCGGGCATCGTTCAGATCGCTCTCGGCGATCAGATAACACCGGCGTTTGGTCTTGTCGGCATAATCCTCCACCAGTTCGGCCAACTCCTGGAGAAAATGCCGGGCGCTCATATCGTAGATGCCATGAATAGCGTCAATCCGCAGGGCGTCAAAATGGTAGTTTTTAAACCAGTAGAGGGCGTTATCGATAAGGAACTTCCGGACCGCATCGCTGTGGGGGCCATCAAAATTGACTGCCGGGCCCCACCGAGTCTTATAGCGGTCGGTAAAATAGGGGCCATAATCCCATAAATAATTGCCTTCGGGGCCGAGATGGTTGTAAACCACATCGAGGATGATCGCCAAGCCCTTCTGGTGGCAGGCATCGATCAGTTGTTTTAGCCCCTCTGGACCTCCGTAAGAATTTTGGACTGCATAGATATAGGTGCCGTCATAGCCCCAGTTGCGCTCCCCGGGAAACTGCGCCACAGGCATGATCTCCAAGGCATTGATTCCCAGATCCAGCAGTTCATTTAACCGGGGGATGATTGCTGCAAAGGTGCCCTCCGAGGTGAAACAGCCGACATGTAATTCATAAATTACCATTTCTGCCAGACTGAGGCCCGGCCAACAATTATCCTGCCAGGTAAAGGCCCGATGATCAACTACCTCTGAAGGGCCATGCACCCCCTCGGGTTGGAAAAAAGAGGCCGGATCCGGTCGGTCCCGTTCACCTTCCAGACGATAAAAATATTTGGTCCCCGGGTAAACCCCATCGACCACTGCCCTCCAGTAGCCTTGGTCATCCGATTCCATGGGGTGCAGGCTAGGTTGGGGCGAGGCCAGCTTTACCTCGACTCGCTGCCGCCAAGGTGCCCAAACCACGAATTCGCATCGGCCTCCGTTCAGGTAATTAGCTCCGATTTGCAAGGAACATCCTTTTCTTAAACCAATGAGCCAGGGCCTAGCTCTTAATGCAGGGTTATTTCCCTTGAGTTGGGAACAGATGAACAGATCGGTGATTTAATTTATCTGGCCAATAAACTCAGAGCTCGAACATGCGGCTGCCCGGATTCTCTACCAGAATCATCAACGTCAGGTAGTCCCGGAGAGTCCGGGTGATAAGAAAATGGTCCCGAACGAAGTCCCGAGCTTTTTGCCCCAGACGTCGGCACATCTGCGGGCGATGCAGCAGGTAGCGGATGCGAAAGGCGCATCCTTCCGGCGTATGTACCAAAAAGCCGTTGTAATAGTCCTGGAGCTGTAGGACAATGCCACCCACCGCACCCCCGATCACCGGCTTACCTTTCCACATTGCCTCGGTGACGGTGAGGCCAAAGCCTTCCCTAACCGATTTTTGTAAAATAATATCCGCTGCCCGTTGGATGGCGTTGACCTCATAATGGCTGTCGGGCGGCAACATCAGAACCTGGATATCCGGCTCGCCTTTGGCGGCTTCCTGGACTTTGGCAAAGATTTGAGGGCCTTCCGGATCGTCGGTAGCCTCACCTCCCACCAACAGCAGCTTGCACGGGGTGTGACGCCGGACCAGACGGAAAGCCTGAATCACTCCTAAGGGGTCTTTAAAGGAATCGAATCGGGATACCTGTAAGATTACGGGCTTATCCCTTTCGATACCGAGACGATCCAACACGCCCTGGATTTCTGCCGGGCTTAACTCCCGGTTCTTTGTACTTAAAGGATCGATGGAAGGATAAATAATATACTGGGGATGATCCAGGTTCTGGGAAAAACGGGGCATGGAAAAGACCGACGCATCATATTGACTGACAATTTTCTGTAAAAATTTCCAGATGGTCCGATGCGGCCGGGAGATATCAATGTGACAGCGCCACACCCATTGCCGGGCTTGGGCCCGCAGTTCCTGAATCAGGAAGGCTGGCTGGGGATCGTGCACCAACACAAAGTCCGCCTGCCAATCGAACCGAGAGGCATTATCGCGGTTGATCTCCTGGTAATGTTGAAGCATCTCAGGACTGAAATCCACCTTCTGGCCCTGTAAGGCATTATGCATGGCCTTGGTGGTCTCGAAAAAAAGCTGATCCCCTTCAATTACCTCCCATAGAGTTTCCACCCCCAACTGGTTGAGCAACGGCACCACTCGCGAGAGGATTTCCGCCACTCCACCGCCGGTACGGGTGGAATTGATGTTAACTAGACGACGGGGTCCCAGACGCTCGGCCAGGCGATAGAGCTGGCTGATCACGGCATGGCCGACAATGGGGACATAATCATCCAGCCTGGTCACAATGATCTCCCAAGTACTGGTTAATTATCCTTAACAGTTCATCGCGAATCTCGCGCAGACTGTAAAAATAAAGATCGATGTCGCGAATTTTCTCTACTGCCTCCGGGCACTCAAAGTTGTACTCAATCCAAAAGGAGAAGTCGTCAACCTCCCTGACTCCCAGACGCCAGCGGGCTTCAAAGAAATGGTAATATATCGAATCTAGCCCTACTTCTTGCAAGGCCTCACAGAACTGGGGTAAGGTGTGGGCCACAATTTTGGAGCGAATGACCGCGGTGGAGGCCTCACAGAAATCGAACTCAAACCCGGGCCGGGCCCACGGTATATGGATCAGATCCCACAGGTAGGAATCCAGAATATCAATCAAGGCCTCACGGACCTGGGCCATATTTTCGAAATCAAACGGATCAAAAGAGCTGAGTTTTTCGGCCAAGCGATTATCCTGCAGGGCGGTTGCTGCCCAGAAGGCGAATTCATTGGGATATTCTACGCCCGGATAGGTTAAAGACAGGCGATACTGAAAGAGATGATAGTAAGGAACCCATTCGTCAACATCCCGCAGAGTTTCCACTAGCTCTCTGAGATTAGTAGCTTTCCGGCCGATCGGCATGGGCATCACAAAACATTCTCGGAACCAGAAAGGATCTTTGGCGGGCTGATCCGGTCGGATTTTCAAATTTTTCTTCTCCTTTAAATGGCCAAAAGACCGTTATGGTTGTGCTAACAGATATAGTCAGACAATCTGAACGCTTCGCCTCGGTAGTCTTCCCTGGTCGAGTCGCTCCAGCCCGTGAGTACGCAACGGCAGACCGGTAAACAAGTTAACCCATTATATCAGAAAAGACTGGGAAAACCATCTGATAACATAATTTTTTGATCTACCGGAATTTCTCGGACCAACACCGAGTAGTCGGAAACAGTAGCTAAAGGAGTTCCAAGAGGTCAGTCGGCCGGGCGATCAATACCCGGGCCCCGCTGCGGGTGAGTTCCTCGGCGGTGCGAAAGCCCCATAAGGCTCCCACCGGAAACATACCAGCCGCCGCAGCAGTCTGCATATCAGTCCCGGTGTCCCCCAGATAGAGGAATTCAGCCGGCGGCAGGCCCAGGTCGGAGGCAATCTCCAGGGCGGCGGCCGGGTCGGGCTTGATCGGCCCGCCAGGGCGGACTCCGACTACCTTCTCAAAATGCCAGCCTGGGAGCACCCGGGCCACGCATTTTTTCGAAAAATCATCCGGCTTATTTGACAGGATGGCCATCCTGAGTCCCGCCGTGGTCAAGGCATCGAGCAGCTCTGGAACCCCTGGGTAAGGGTGGGTATGTTTGGTCCAGCGTTGATTGTAATCTGCCATTAAGGCTGCGAAACACTGGGCAACCGTGGCCTCGTCACGTTGATCTTCCGGGAGTGCCCGGCGGGCCAGATTCTCCATGCCGCCGCCCACAAAATATTTATAGGCCTCGACTTGGTGAATCGGAAACCCGAAGTGATCAAGCACGCTGTTCATGGAATCAGCCAGATCTTGGAGCGTGTCTAACAGAGTCCCATCGAGATCGAACATCACTGCTTTATAGGCCATAGGAAATTTACCTGTAAAAAGGAGCATGGGTAATGGATTGAAAGATATCTTTTTTTAAGATAGCTCAGAATCAACTGCTTGGGAAGTAATTTTGTCCCTGAGGCCTCAAATTATGCCCTGGAAGCGCCCTCACCGGAGCAATTACTCTGGTCCTTTATTTGCTGAGAAAATGGGGCCAGGAAAGAAGGAAAAAATCTGTGGCGGAAAGCATGCCTTCCCACTTCCCCTCCAAACGCCAGGGAGCGGCTCGCCTTGCCTCCCACCGCGGCCCTTGTATCTTTATCCAATCTGGGATCTATTGACCAGGCTTTTAAAGTGCAGTTGACAAACTTAATTTCTTATTTTATATAAAAAAGGATTGGGGGATCGTCTAGCGGCAGGACAGCAGACTCTGGATCTGCTTACCGAGGTTCGAATCCTCGTCCCCCAGCCAGAGCGTAGGGCTAAAAAACCACGGGTACATAATCCCCGGTAGCTCAGCAGGTAGAGCGGGTGGCTGTTAACCACTTGGTCGGCGGTTCGAGTCCGTCCCGGGGAGCCAGACAAAAACCTACGGACTTTTCGAGGTCCGTGGTTAACGCATAGAGCGGGGGAAACGGAGAGCCATGAAACGCCGCTTCTCCCGTTTTTGCAAGGGGGTACGCCGTGGCGGACATCCCAGCCCATTCTCTGGTTCGAGATGAAGCGCGTGGGGTCCAAGCGCAACCCCCACGGTTGCAGGCGCAACCCACGCATATCCTCTTCGAACTCTCCGATTCTCCGTTTAATAGCCCCTCTTGTTTAACAACCAGGTGGCGGGTAGGGTACGCACACACAAGTTTCGAATCCA
>JAFDGA010000027.1 GCA_019309545.1 Deltaproteobacteria bacterium | reverse complement strand
CCCTGGAGGTCAGCCTGATCACCCCCATTGCCCTGGAGAAGGAGCTGCGCTTTGCCATCCGGGAAGGGGGCCGCACCGTGGGCGCCGGCGTGGTCAGCCAGATTATTGAATAACAGGTAACCCCATGATAACTCATAAGATTCGCATTCGCCTGAAATCTTACGATCATAAATTACTTGATCAATCAGTCGGAGAGATTGTTGATGCGGCCCGCCGGACCGGGGCGCAGGTGGCCGGACCGATCCCGTTGCCCACGGAGATCAACAAATTCTGCGTTTTGCGCTCGCCCCATGTTGATAAGAAATCGCGGGAACAATTCGAGATCCGGACCCATAAGCGGATGTTGGATATCCTGGAGCCGACGCAGCAGACCGTGGATGCCTTGATGAAACTGGATCTGGCCGCTGGGGTGGATGTGGAGATCAGGTTATGAGGCGACTTCAGAAAAGACCTGGGGTATTTCAAACCTTGGCGTCCGAGGATCGAGAATGAGTATTTTAGGCGGTATATTGGGGAAAAAACTGGGCATGACCCAGCTGTTTAATGCGGCGGGAACAGCCTTGCCGGTAACTGTTATTGAGGCCGGACCCTGTTTTGTGGTTCAGAAAAAGACCTCCAAGCGGGAGGGCTATGAGGCGCTGCAATTGGGGTTTGAACGGCGTCGCCTGGAAAAACAGACCAAACCTTTACAGGGGCACTTTGCAAAACACGGTATTAAAAGCGCTTTCCGATTCTTGCGGGAATTTCGCCTGGACTCCACCGAAGACATCGAAGTCGGTCAGGAACTGGACGTCAGCCAGTTTGCCATTGGTGACAAGGTAACCATCACCGGCATCAGTAAAGGCAAGGGCTTCGCCGGGGTCATCAAGCGCTGGGGATTCAAGCGGGGACCTGAGACCCATGGCTCCATGTCGCACCGGGCCCCAGGCTCAATCGGCGCCAGTGCCTACCCCTCCCGGGTCATCAAGGGCAAAAAATTGCCCGGCCACCTGGGCAATGCCCGGGTAACGGTCAAAAACCTGGAAGTGGTCGATGTCCGTCCGGAAAGTAATCTGTTGATTGTCAGAGGAGCGGTGCCGGGAGCCCGTAATGGCCTGTTGGTGATCAAAAAAGTTTAGCCGGAAGCTGGAGTAAATAAACATGGCGGTTGTCGATGTCTATGATATAAATCGCAGCAAGGTGGGCGAAGTCAGCCTGGCGGAGACCATCTTTGAGGTGCCCATAAAGAGTCATCTCCTCCACGAGGTGGTCACCATGCAACGGGCTTGCCGCCGGGCCGGGACGGCCTCTACAAAAGGACGCTCCGATGTTCGGGGCGGCGGGCGCAAACCTTGGCGGCAAAAAGGCACGGGTAGAGCCCGAGCGGGGACCATTCGGTCGCCCCTCTGGCGTGGGGGGGGAGTGGTTTTCGGACCCCAACCGCGCAGCTATGCCTTTAAAGTCTCCAAAAAGGTACGCCGGGCCGCGTTGAAGATGGCCCTTTCCAGTAAACTTAAGGAGGGTCAACTGCTGGTGCTGGAGGATTATCCTTACGACACCCCCAAGACCAGAGACTTTGTCAAGGTCATGCAAAATTTGCAGATTAACAAGGCCTTGTTTGTTACCTCGGACGATCATCCAGCCCTTGCCCTGTCGGCCCGCAATGTGCCTTACGTACAGGTGATGCGGAGCGAAGGGTTGAATGTATATGATATTTTGTGTCATGATTATCTAGTTTTATTGAAACCGGCTATAACCAGGATAGAAAAGAGTTTGACAACGTGAAGGCTTATCATCATCTCATCAAAGGGCCAGTGATCAGCGAGAAGACGCATCTCCAGAAAGAAGCTGACAATAAGGTTACCTTCAGAGTGGATCCCAAGGCCAACAAGGTCGAGATCCGCAAAGCCATCGAGGAGATCTTCAAGGTTCGGGTATTATCGGTTAATACTATGCAAGTCAAAGGCAAGCCCAAAAGGTTGGGCCGTAATGTCGGTAAACGGCCGGACTGGAAAAAGGCGGTGGTGACCCTGGCCGAAGGCGAAAAGATCCAATTTTTTGAGGGATTATAAGATAATAACCAGTTTTTGGTTTTGGTTCTAATTATTACTGAACGTTTATCGCAATCATCAGGCCGTCGGATGGTAGGCGGCGGCAAGGGTTTAAGATTATGGCATTGATTCAAAGAAAACCAACCTCGCCGGGGCGGCGTTTTCAGACCTGTGCTGATTTTAAGGAGCTTACCGCCTCCCGCCCGGAAAAGAGTCTGTTGAAGCCGCTTAAGAAGACCGGCGGACGTAATAATCTGGGTCGGATTACCGTGCGCCACCGGGGCGGGGGGCACAAGCGGCAATACCGGGTGATAGACTTCAAGAGGGATAAGCTTGAGGTCCCGGCCAAGGTGGCCAGCATTGAATATGACCCCAACCGCTCCGCCCACATTGCCTTGTTGCACTATGTGGACGGCGAGAAACGCTACATTTTGGCGCCGGTTGATCTAAAGGTGGGTGATACTGTGGTATCTAGTTCGGAGGCCGATATCAAGCCGGGCAACTCCTTGCCGCTGGAGAGGATGCCGCTGGGCACCCTGATCCATAACATCGAGTTAAAGATCGGCAAAGGCGGACAGATGGCCCGAGCCGCTGGGGTCTATGCCCAACTGATGGCCAAAGAAGGCAAGTACGCCCATTTGAAGCTGCCCTCTGGGGAAGTGCGGCTGGTATTGTTAGGCTGCCGGGCCACGGTGGGGCAACTGGGCAATGTCGAATCTGAAAATGTCTCGATCGGCAAAGCCGGCCGGAAGCGCTGGTTGGGACGCCGGCCTCGGGTCCGGGGGGTGGCCATGAATCCGGTAGATCATCCCTTGGGCGGCGGAGAAGGAAAATCCTCCGGCGGTCGACATCCCTGTACCCCCTGGGGCAAACCTACCAAAGGCTATAAAACCCGCAAGGCAAAGGATAGTGATCGTTACATTATTAAACGGCGGAGTTAAGGTTTAGAGGAAAATCAGGGCGCCCTGCCCGACCAGATACGATGGAATTGGATAAGGATAGGCAATTACGGAGGGAACGTGCCGCGGTCACTTAAGAAAGGCCCTTATATCCAGCCCTGTCTGCTGGAAAAGGTAATGAAAGCCAATGAAACCAAGGACCGGAGGCCTATAAAGACCTGGTCCCGACGGTCGACCATTACTCCGGATTTTGTAGGCTTAACCCTGGCAGTGCATAACGGCAAAAAATTTATTCCGGTCTTTGTTACCGAAAATATGGTAGGTCATAAACTGGGAGAATTTGCTCCCACCCGTACTTTTTATGGCCACGCCGGGAGCAAGAAGACCAGGATCAAAGGCAAAGGTTAAAAGCCAGTCATGGAAGTACGTGCACAATCGCGATTTGTTCGGATCTCTCCTCAGAAGGCCCGGTTGGTGACCCGCGCCGTCAAGGGCAAGGGAGTCGAGGAAGCCCTGGCCGTCTTGCAATTTACTCCCCAAAAAGCCGCCCGGCTGGTCCGCAAAGTAGTGGAATCGGCCGTGGCCAATGCCGGTCAACATAGCCAGATTGATGTTGATACCCTGTATATTAAAAAAATCTGGGTAGATGGCGGTCCCACCCTGAGGCGCTTTCGGCCCCGGGCCATGGGTCGAGCCACGCGGATTTTGAAAAGATCCAGCCATATTACCGTAGTGCTGGACGAAAGATTATAAGGACTGGGAAGTTAAATATCTGTGGCGAACAGGTTATAGGAGGCAGATTTGGGCCAGAAAGTTCATCCGGTAGGATTCCGTCTGGGTAACTATCGGCAATGGAACTCCCGGTGGTTCGCGAAAAACGAGTATCCTGACTTATTGTTGGAAGATCGACAGATCCGTGATTTCATCAAGCAGGAGAAGGAGCTGGAGGGAGCAGGGATTGCTGCGGTAGATATTGAGCGGGCGGCCAATAAAGTCAAAATCAAGATCTATACCTCCCGGCCAGGGATCGTAATCGGCCAAAAGGGCCGGAAAATCGAAGACTTGCGGCGAAAACTGGAAAAGCGCATTGGTCGAGACTTGATCATCGATATTCAGGAGGTTCGTAAGCCTGAAACCAATGCCCAGCTAGTGGCGGAGAACATTGCCTTGCAATTGCAACGGCGGGTGGCTTTTCGCCGGGCCATGAAAAAGGCGGTTGGTCAGGCCATGAAATTCGGGGTCCAGGGGATCAAGGTCCGGGTGGCCGGCCGTCTGGGGGGCGCGGAAATGGCCCGTAAAGAGTGGTATCGGTTAGGGCGGGTGCCGCTGCATACCCTGCGGGCGGATATCGATTATGGCTTTGCCGAGGCCAAGACCACCTACGGGGTGATTGGGGTTAAGACCTGGATTTTCAAAGGTGAAATATTAGCGGAGGAACAGCTCATCGTTTAAGGTGGGCTTAACCGGAACGATCAGGATAAGATTATGTTAAGTCCAAGACGAGTACGTTATCGGAAGCAGCAAAAGGGGCGGATGAGAGGCAAGGCCAGCCGGGGTGCCACTTTGGCCTTCGGCGATTATGGCTTGCAGGCCCTGGGTTGTGGCCGATTGACGGCGCAACAGATCGAGGCGGCCCGAATTGCTATTACCCGCCACGTCAAGCGGGGTGGCAAGATCTGGATCCGCATCTTCCCAGATAAGCCGGTAACCAAAAAACCGGCCGAAACCCGGATGGGCAAAGGCAAAGGCAGTCCGGAAGGTTGGGTAGCAGTAATCCGTCCGGGACGGGTGCTTTATGAAATGCGGGGGGTACCCCGGGAAGTGGCCCGAGAGGCTCTGCATCTGGCCAGCTATAAATTGCCGGTGCCGACCAGATTTATTGCCCAGGAGGAAGCATGAGGGCGGCTGACTTGCGTGAACTGACCGAGGACGAACTCCAGATCAAACTCAAGGAACTCGGCGAAGAACTGTTCAATCTGAAGTTTCAACTGGGCAGTCAACAGTTAGAAAATACGGCGCGGCTCAGGGCTACCCGGAAGGATCTGGCCCGGGTCAAGACGGTTCTGCGCGAGAAACTGGGGCATTCAGTCTAAATTGCTAGGCATTGTCAAAAAATGGCTTAATTCTGGGTCAGGCAAGGACGGGACGAAGCAACGGGTTGCCCCGTCCCCGAGATATTCTTGGATATGCCCAGATTATGAAATTAACTCAATGAACATTTTTATAATTGCCATGATTGGGGCCCGGATCTGTGGCCAGCACCCATAAGCATGCTGTTCTGCCGGGGCTGGATTTAACGGCCCCAAAGGGGGGAATATCCCGCCCCTACAAAAAACATGGCAATTTATTTATGACCAATAACACTTAGGGTAATCGAGAAAAACCATGATTCAAGAGCGGGGAATTCGCAAGAGCCGAACCGGAATAGTGGTCAGTGATAAGATGGATAAAACCGTAGTGGTCCAGGTGACCCGCCTGGTGCGTCATCCGGTTTATGGCAAGATCGTCAGACGATGGAATAAATTTAAAGCCCATGATGCGAACAATGCCTGTCGGGTAGGGGATAAGGTGGTGATCGTTGAGACCCGTCCTTTGAGTCGGGATAAGCGCTGGCGGGTTAAGGAAATTCTGGAAAAGGCAGTCTGATTACTAATTTTTGCTAATACGCAAGCAATAAGCTGTAAATAATGTTCCGTTAAAGGTTAACCATGATACAGGTACACAGTCAACTTGACGTAGCCGATAACTCCGGTGCCAAGAGGTTGTTTTGCATCCGGGTGTTGGGGGGGACCGGCCGGCGTTATGCCCGGGTAGGGGATATCATTGTAGTATCGGTTAAAGAAGCTCTCCCCAATTCCAAGGTGCGCAAGGGCGATATTAAACGGGCTGTAGTGGTTAGGACCATTAAAGAAACAAGGCGCCCGGATGGCTCTTATATCAAATTTTCGGATAACTCGGCGGTGTTGATCAACCCCCAGGGAGAGCCCATCGGCACCCGTATCTTTGGGCCGGTAGCCCGTGAACTCCGAGCCAAACGCTTCATGAAAATTATCTCCCTGGCTCCCGAGGTCCTTTAGGATAACCATTATGAAGAAGCAGAAAAAGCCTACCACTAACAAGATCCGCCTAAAAAAGAATGATATTGTCGAGGTGATGGCCGGGCGGGATCGCGGCAAGACCGGCAAGGTTTTGAGGATCATGGGGGAAAAGAACAGGCTGATTGTCGAAAAGGTCAACATGATCAAACGCCATACTCGCCCCAGTCCTACAACCGGCCAGGGCGGTATTATTGAAAAGGAAGGGCCGATCCACATCTCCAACGTGCAATTGGTCTGTCCCAAATGTTCACAGCCGACTAGGCTGGGACATGCCCTGACCAGTCAGGGCGAAAAGGTCCGGGTCTGCAAAAAGTGCGGTGAATTGCTGGAAGGATAAATCTCCATGTCGCGGTTGTTTGACTATTACAAGCAGGAATGCATTCCCCTGATCATGCAAGAATTTCACTATAAAAGTCCCATGCAGGTTCCCCGTCTGGAAAAGATCGTCATCAATATGGGACTGGGGGAAGCGATTCAAAATATCAAGGTATTGGACTCGGCCAGCCAGGAACTGGCAGTCATCACCGGCCAGAAGCCCATAGTCACCCGGGCCCGGAAATCGATTGCGGCTTTTAAGCTCCGGGAGGGCATGCCGATCGGCTGTATGGTGACTTTACGCCGGGATAAGATGTATGATTTCTTTGATAAACTGGTCAACGTGGCCTTGCCCCGGGTGCGGGACTTCCGAGGCGTATCAGGGAAGGCCTTTGATGGCCGGGGGAATTATTCCCTGGGCATCCGGGAGCAGATCATTTTTCCGGAAATCAATTACGATAAAATTGACAAGATCAAGGGACTGAACATTACCATCGTAACCACGGCCCAGACGGATGAAGAAGGCAGAGTTCTTCTGAAGCTGTTGGGTATGCCTTTCAGGAGTTGAAAAGGAGATCTTGGTGGCCAAGAAATCGCTGATTGCTAAGGCTAAACGGGAACCGAAGTTTAGCACCCGAAGATATAATCGTTGCCCCATCTGTGGACGTCCCCGGGCTTTTATCCGACGGTTTGGTATTTGTCGGCTCTGTTTCCGAAAGATGGCCCTCCAGGGGGAGATTCCCGGAGTGATTAAATCGAGTTGGTAAACCCGGTCCAGCGGCATAATTTGGTAGCAAACAACCACGGTTCGAGCCGAAGCCAGCAGCCAGTAAACAGGAGTAACAATAGATGAGCCTTACCGATCCCCTGGCGGATATGCTAACTCGCATCCGGAATGCGGGGGCGGCCAGATTTGATAAAGTGGATATCCCTGCTTCGCAGATGAAGATCAGTGTGGCCCGGATTCTGGAAGAAGAAGGTTATATTAGAAAATACAAGGTGATCAAAGACAGACGGCAGGGTATCCTGCGGATTTATCTACGGTATGATGAGCAGGGGAAGCCCCTGATCCAGGGTCTGAAACGGGTCAGCAAACTCAGTCGCCGGGTTTATGCCTCCAAAGACGACATTCCTTTAGTGCTCGGGGGGCTGGGAGTAGCGATCGTTTCTACTTCCCAAGGGATTATGACCGATCGCCAGGCGCGTCAGCAAGGCGTCGGCGGCGAAGTCCTGTGCTCGGTGTGGTGAGTCAGGTTGCAAAATAAGAGAGGCAAACAATGTCACGCATAGGAAAGCAGCCGATTCCCTTGCCCAAGGGGGTTAAGGCGACTTTCGAGGATGGTGTTCTAACGGTTACCGGCCCAGGCGGGACTTTACAGCGGTCCATTCATCCGCGCGTCCGGTTGCAACTGAGCCCCCAAGAGATTCGAATTTTTCCCTGTGATAATAGCAGGGTTAGTCGACCCTTTTGGGGATTGACCGGTTCCTTGGTCGCCAATATGGTAACCGGGGTCAGTCAAGGGTTTACCCGGAAGTTGGAGATTGAGGGCAAAGGTTATAAAGTCGAGGTCAAGGATAATCGATTGGTGTTCAGTCTGGGCTATTCCCAGCCGGTGGAATTTCCGTTGGTGGCGGGGATTAAGGCTGAGGTGGAAAAAGGCAATCGAATAACCCTGCATGGAGCTGATAAAGAGACCGTAGGCCAGGTAGCGGCTAATATTCGTAGGTTGCGGCCTGTTGAGCCTTATAAAGGTAAAGGCATTAAATATGCTGGAGAAATCTTGCACCGCAAAGTGGGTAAGGCTGGCCGTTAAACTGATTTAGGTTAAGAGCATGGCACAGAGAAATCAAAAACAAGAAGCGCGTCGGAAACGTAAAAAACGGGTCCGCAAAAAGATCTTCGGGGTGGAGAGTCGCCCCCGCCTGACGGTCTTTAAGACCGCACGACATATATATGCCCAGATCATTGATGATTTGCGCGGCCATACTCTGGTTGCGGCTTCGACCCTGGATAAGGAGCTGCGGGATAAAGCAGGCGGTCTGAAAGGGATCGAAAAGGCCCGAGAGGTAGGGGTGCGGCTGGCCCTAAAAGCCAAACAGGTCGGAATCCACAAAGTTGCCTTTGATCGCAACGGATTTCTTTACCATGGCCGGATCAAAGGCCTGGCGGATAGCTGTCGGGAACAAGGTCTGGAATTTTAACGGAGGATTATCAAATGGGGATTAACCTGGGATGCGAACCAGTGCGGAGGTAGGATTGTTTGAGAGCGAAGCAACGGAACCACAATTTACTGATAAGGTAGTTCATATCAGTAGGGTGGCCAAGGTGGTGAAGGGTGGTCGGCGATTTAGCTTTAACGCCCTGGTAGTGGTGGGTGATGGCCAGGGCCAGGTGGGGGCCGGATTAGGCAAGGCTAACGAGGTCCCTGAGGCGATTCGCAAAGCCTTGGAACGGGCTAAAAAGAGCCTGATCAAAATACCCATTCTAAACAACACCATCCCCTATACAGTGGTGGGACAATTTGGTTCCGGTAAGGTGTTGCTCAAACCTGCGTCCCAGGGAACTGGGGTAATTGCCGGTGGCGCGGTCCGCGCCGTGGTGGAGGTGGCCGGCATCCATAACGTCTTGACCAAGTGCCTGGGCTCCCACAACCCCCATAATGCTGTCAAGGCAACCATGGACGCCTTGAAGCAGTTAGCCAGCCCCGAAGAAATCGCGGCCCGGAGGAATCGCTCCCTAGGCGAAATCCGGGCCTGACGAGTTTAGAAAGAGAAGCAAGTGATGGAACCAATCTTAACAATCACTCTGAAACGGAGCCCGATCGGCAGACCCAAGCGGCATCGGCAGACTCTGAAAACCCTGGGGTTGACCCGATTACACCAGACGGTGCACCATAATGACCATCCCGCCATACGGGGAATGGTACGTCAGGTCTGCCACCTGGTCGATGTTCAAGAACTAAAACCATAACGGCTGTCGTTTAAAGTCAGTGGAGGAAGGGTAAGCAAGTATGCGGTTGGATGAACTAAAACCCTGTCCCGGAGCCAGAAAGAAGCCCAAGCGGGTAGGGCGGGGACCAGGTTCTGGAACTGGCAAGACCGCCGGCCGGGGCTCCAAGGGGCAAAGATCCCGCTCCGGTCAGAAACCCAAACCCGGATTCGAGGGAGGGCAGATGCCACTGACCCGGCGGCTTCCCAAACGGGGGTTTACCAATATCTTCAAAAAATCCTGGGCGATCATCAACTTGCGGGATTTGGGTCGCTTTCCAGCCAACTCGGTGGTTGATGCCAAAAGCCTCAGCGCTGCCGGCCTGATTAAAAAACGTCGTCAAGAGATCAAACTGCTGGGACAAGGCGAAGTGACGGTACCCTTAACCATCCGGGTCAATGCCGTCAGTGCCCAGGCCCGGACCCAGATCGAGGCTCAGGGTGGTCGGGTTGAGGTAATCTAAGTGCTGGCGGGATTTCAAAATATTGCCAAAATTCCCGAGCTCAAACGGCGCATTATATTTACGCTGCTGATGCTGGCGGTTTACCGGGTAGGCTGTCATATTCCTACGCCGGGGATCGATGCCGACGCCTTGATGGCCTTTTTTGCCCGCCATCGGGGCACTATCTTTGGCCTCTTTGACATGTTCTCCGGCGGGGCGCTGGAACGGCTGAGCGTCTTTGCCCTGGGGATCATGCCTTACATCAGTGCCGCCATCATCATTGAATTGCTTAAAGTGGTCTTTCCGGCCATCGAGAAATTATATAAAGAGGGTGAGGAGGGGCACAAAAAGATCAAGCAGTATACCCGTTACGGCACGGTGCTTTTGTGTATCATCCAGGGTCTAGGCATCAGTATCGGCCTGGAAGGCATGGGCATGGAGAGCGGCGGCCGCCCAGTGGTCCTCAACCCCGGCTGGAGCTTCCGGCTGATGACCGTGTTGACCCTGACCGCGGGTACCACCTTTATCATGTGGCTGGGCGAGCAGATTACTGAACGGGGCATCGGCAATGGCATCTCCTTAATTATTTTTGCCGGCATTGTGGCCCGCATGCCCTCGGCGATCCTGGGGACCTTCACTCTGATGAAGACCGGCGAAATTGCCCCGATGATCATGGTGTTATTATTAGCGGTGATGATTACCGTGGTCGGGGTCATCGTCTTCATGGAACGGGGGCAACGACGAATTCAGGTACAATATGCCCGGCGGGTGGTGGGGCGCCGGGTCTATGGCGGCCAAAGCACTCACCTGCCCTTGAAGGTGAACACCGCGGGAGTCATCCCACCCATTTTTGCTTCTTCTATTTTGATGTTTCCCGCCACCATTACCAGTTTTATCGGCACCGATAGCCAGTCGGGGTCTGGTTGGTCAGGTTGGCTGTGGTCTTGGGTGACCTGGGTGACCGCCTCAATGTCTCCTGGCCATCTGGCCCACGAGTTGGTCTATGTAGCATTAATCATCTTTTTCTGTTATTTTTATACTGCGGTGACCTATAATCCGGTGGATGTGGCTGACAATATGAAGAAGTACGGAGGCTATATCCCGGGTTTGCGGCCCGGCAAGCGTACCGCCGAATTTATCGACCGGGTGTTAACCCGGATAACTCTGTGGGGGGCGCTGTATGTGGCGGCGGTCTGTGTGTTGCCGACCATCTTGGTGCAAAAATTCAACGTCCCCTTCTACTTTGGCGGGACCGCGCTGCTGATCGTGGTCGGGGTTGCCATGGACACGGTAGCCCAGATCGAGTCTCATATAGTTATGCGTCATTATGAGGGTTTTGAAGGCATCATCGGGAGGAAACGGATGGGCCGGATACGGCGATAACATCACGTTGTTAAATCAGAGCTGATAGCGTGCAAAAGGAGGCGGTTATGAACTTGATCTTGTTGGGAGGTCCAGGAGCAGGCAAGGGGACCCAAGCCAAAATGATGATTGAAAAATACCAGATTCCCCAGATTTCCACCGGAGATATTCTGCGGGCGGCGGTCAAGGAAGGGACGGAATTGGGCAAACAGGCCAAAGCCTGTATGGATGCCGGTAAGTTGGTACCCGACGAAGTGGTGATCGGCATTATCGAGGATCGCCTAAAACAGCCGGACTGCCAGAAGGGGTTTATTCTGGACGGTTTCCCCCGCACCGTGACTCAGGCCGAGGCCCTTGACCAAACCCTTAAAAAGATGGGGTCTAAAATCGATCATGTTCTGAGCATTGAGGTAGATGAAGAAGAACTGGTGAAGCGTCTCACTGGCCGACGCACTTGTAAGAAGTGTGGCCAGATGTATCATGTCCTGTTCAACCCCCCCCAAAAAGAGGGCGTTTGCGATAAATGCGGGGGCGAACTTTACCAGCGGGATGATGACAACGAGGCCACCGTCCGTTCCCGCTTGGCCACTTATAACCAGCAAACCAAACCCTTGATTGACTATTATCAAAAGCTGGGACTAGTCCGGCAGATTAAAGGTGAAGGCAGCATTTCCGATATCTTCCAAAAGATTGTCGACACCTTGAAATAATGATGGGAAATTACCGGCGGGGAACGCTGCGGCCTCCTCGCCGGGGTAAAGAATTATGATCAATTTAAAGTCCAAGCAGGAAATCTCCAAAATGGAGGTGGCTAATCGCATTGTCGCCGAAGTCTTGCAGGAGGTTAAAGAGCTTATCCGGCCAGGAGTGGAGACCTTAGAACTGAATGCCCGGGCTGAGGAGATCTGCCGCCGGCGGAAGGTAAAGCCAGCCTTCAAGGGGTATCGCGGCTACCCCAAGTCTCTGTGTGTGTCGATCAATGATGAAATAGTCCATGGCATCCCTTCTCATCGATGTCTGCAGGTGGGGGATCTGGTTAGCATGGATTTTGGCGTCTGCTATGAAGGCTATTATGGGGATTCGGCGATCACCGTGCCAGTGGGAAAAATCAGTCCCGAGGCCGAAAAGCTGCTTAAAGTTACCGAAGAAGCTTTGTATGCCGGGATCGCTCAGGCCAAAGTGGGTAATCGCCTGACCGACATTTCCCATGCCGTGCAGACCGTGGTCGAAAGCAACGGCTTTTCGGTGATCCGCGATTTTGTCGGTCATGGCATCGGACGCAATCTCCATGAAGACCCGCAAATTCCCAACTATGGTCCTCCGGGACAAGGGCCCAAGCTGCAGGCCGGAATGACCATGGCTATTGAGCCGATGGTCAGCGCCGGCGGCTGGGGAATAAGACTCCTGGAGGACGGCTGGACCGCAGTGACTAGAGATGGCAGCCTATCCGCCCACTTTGAACACACCATCGCCGTGACCGAGGATGGTGCCTTGATTTTAAGTCGGATTTAAGAGATATTAAATATACGTAAGAATAAGCAACATGGGCAAATTCCTGAAGGGGGCAGATGACTTGCACTGATTGAACTTTTCCCTGGCAGGCCCAAAGTAAAATGGAGAGTAAATTTACATGGCCAAAGAAGAAGCCATTGAGGTGGAAGGCACCGTTATCGAACCCTTACCCAACGCCATGTTTCGGGTAGAACTTAGTAATGGTCATCGCGTCTTGGCCCATATTTCAGGCAAGATGCGCATGCATTACATTAAAATTCTGCCCGGGGATAAAGTAACCGTGCAACTTTCCCCTTATGATTTAACCCGGGGCCGCATTACCTACCGGGCCAAATAAACGCTAATGTTAACCACTTCGAATCTGATGGGAATAGACAATGAAAGTCAGGGCATCGGTAAAGCGGATCTGCAAAAAATGTAAAATTATCAAACGTAACGGCGTGGTGCGGGTAATATGTACCAACCCCAAACATAAACAGCGCCAGGGATAGGGAGGGGACAACAGTTTGGCCAGAATAGCAGGAGTCGATTTGCCCCGGAACAAGCGCCTGGAAATTGCGCTGACCAGTATTTACGGTATCGGTCGTACCACGGCCCAGCGGATTTTGCAGGAATCGGGAGTAGATGGCAGCATCAAATCCGATGATTTAAGTGATGCTGACCTCACCCGTATCCGGGCGGTCATTGATAATACCTGTAAAGTAGAAGGGGATCTGCGGCGAGAGATCTCGACCAACATCAAACGGTTAATGGATATCGGGTGCTACCGCGGTTTGCGCCATCGCAAGTCCTTGCCGGTGCGCGGCCAGCGGAGCCATACCAATGCACGCACCCGTAAAGGCCCCCGACGTTCGGTTGTGGGTAAACGGAAGAAATCGTAAGGAGGCAGGATGGCCAAAGCAGGACGCGGGGGCGTAAAAAAGAAGAAGGAAAAGAAGAATATTCCGGTGGGTATTGCCCATATCCAGTCTACCTTCAATAATACCATCGTTACCATAACCGACCCAGCCGGTAACGTGGTCTCCTGGTCTTCCTCAGGGGTGCAAGGCTTTAAAGGTTCCCGCAAGGGCACTCCCTTTGCAGCCCAGTTAGCCGCGGCCGATGCCGCCAAGAAGGCCATGGAACACGGGATGCGTAATATTGACGTCTATGTCAAAGGCCCGGGGTCGGGCCGGGAGGCGGCCCTGCGAGCCTTGCAGGTGGCAGGGTTTAATATCAACCTGATCCGGGATGTCACACCCATCCCCCATAATGGCTGTCGGCCGCCCAAGCGCCGCCGGGTCTGAGATTGTCGAGGAGGTGATTTTGGCCAGGAACCTTGATCCCAGCTGCCGCATCTGCCGGCGGGAGAGAACGAAATTATTTCTCAAGGGTGATCGCTGTTATACGGATAAATGCGCCTTTGAGCGGCGTGGGTACCCACCCGGACAACATGGCCGAGCGCGGGCCAAATTCTCGGATTATGGCATCCAGTTGCGGGAAAAACAGAAAGTTAAGCGCATGTATGGACTGATGGAAAAGCAGTTCCGTAATTACTTTGAAAAAGCCGAACGGCAAAGAGGCATTACTGGCACCAACCTCTTGATGCTGTTAGAGAGTCGCTTGGATAATATTGTTTATCGGATGGGATTTGCCAACTCCCGGACCCAGGCCCGTCAATTGGTGCGGCACAACCATTTCCTGGTTAACGGGAAAAAGGTAAACATCCCATCTTATCTGGTCAAAGTCGGTGATACGGTGCAGTTGAAGGAAAAAAGCCGTCAGATCCGACACATCCAGGAGGCCATGGAGGCGGTCGCCCGACGTGGCATCCCGGAATGGCTGGAAGTCGACCAGGAAAAATTCCAAGGCTCCATGCGGATGCTGCCCACCCGAGAAGATCTAACCATGCCTATTCAGGAGCAACTGATCGTTGAATTGTATTCTAAATAATAACTGGGTTTTTGTGCCGAGGAGAGGTAATGCACAAGAACTGGAGTGAGTTGATCAGGCCCAAGAAATTGGAGATCGATCCCGAGACCCATACCCGGTTTTATGGGAAATTTAGTTGTGAACCTTTGGAACGGGGATTTGGGACCACCCTGGGAAATTCATTGCGCCGAATTCTCCTTTCTTCCCTCCGGGGTGCTGCCATCACTTCGGTGAAGATCAAAGATGTTTACCATGAATTTTCTACACTTCCCGGGGTGCTCGAGGATATCTCGGAAATTATTCTCAACCTCAAGAATGTCCGCCTCAAGATGCACGCCGATAGCGTCAAAACTCTCAGGCTGGAGGCCCGGGGTGAAAAAGAAGTCACAGCCGGAGACTTCCAGACCGATGGGACCGTTGAAATTCTCAATCCTAACCTACATATTGCCACCCTTTCCCGGGATGGTGAGCTGATCATGGAAGTGAATGTCAAAACTGGCAAAGGCTATGTCCCGGCCGAAGGCAATAAGGAGGAGGGGCAGGCGATAGGGAACATCCCCATTGATGCCATCTTCTCCCCGATCCGCAAAGTAAATCACGTGGTCACCCAGGCCCGGGTCGGACAACAGACCGATTACGATAAATTGACTCTCGAGGTCTGGACGGATGGCAGTGTCTCGCCTGAGGATGCGGTAGCCTATGCCGCCAAGATTCTAAAAGACCAGCTGACCATTTTTATTAATTTTGAAGAGACCCAGGAACAGTTTGAAGAGCGACCCACTGAAGAGAGCGACAGCCTCAATGAAAATCTATTCCGCAGCGTTAATGAATTGGAATTATCGGTGCGTTCGGCCAACTGTCTGAAGAATGCCAATATTCGTCTGATCGGGGAACTGGTCCAGAAATCCGAAGCCGAGATGCTCAAAACCAAGAATTTTGGCCGCAAATCTCTCAATGAAATCAAAGAAATTCTGGCGGATATGGGTTTAAGTCTAGGTATGAAGCTGGATAACTTTCCTCCTCAGGAATCCCTGTCCGTAGGAAAGGAAGGATTGTCATGAGGCATAATAAAGCCGGGTGCCGCTTATCTCGAACCATGGAACACCGTCAGGCCATGATGCGTAATCTGGTCACTTCTCTGCTGGAACACGAACGTCTGGAAACTACCCGGACCAAGGCCAAGTTATTGCGCCAATTGTCGGATAAGATGATTACCCTGGCCAAAAGGGGTGATCTTCATGCCCGGAGGCAAACCCTGGCGGTGATACGTTCTAAAAAGGTGGTGGCCAAGTTGTTTGGAGAGTTACGGGACCGTTACCTGGACCGTCCTGGGGGCTACACCAGGATCATACCCAAGGGAATCCGGTTGGGGGATGCGGCGCCGATCGCCATCGTCGAATTGGTCGGGCGTCCGGAGGCCTTGACTAAATCTAAAAAGTCCAAACAGGCCGCTGGCGAATAAAGATCAAGCTTTGAGACTGGGCGAGGAGTGCCAAAGCACTCCTCTTTTTTTTGGTTTTTTCCCTAAGGTCTGAGTGGAAATTCTGATGTCCCTGCGCAGTCACCGGTTTGTCTATCGAGTGCCCCTGTATGAGACTGACATGGGGCAGGCAGTATACCATGGCAATTATTACCATTTTTTTGAGCTGGGGCGGGAAGCCTGTCTGCGGGATTTAGGATTTCCCTACCCCCGGCTGGTGGCCGCCAAGCTACATCTGGCCATCGTCGAGGCCCATTGCCGGTATCGACAGTCATTGTCTTATAATGAAGAAATTGAGATCATCACCACCATTCCCCAGATAAAAAGCCGTAGCCTCAAGTTCCACCAACAACTGCTTAAATCTGCTACCGGCCAACTGGCTACCGACCTTGACCTGACCATGGTGTGTATTAATTCTGACGGTAAACCAGTGGCTTTGCCGATAGAGTTCCGGACCCTGGTGGAGGCCTGGCACCAGCAGTCAGAACGGCCCTGAGCAAACCCCCGACTGGCGAGGCTGAAGTCTAGCATAAAGCATAGTAATTACCAGCGCATGGGCGTGATCGAAACCAGGTCCGGGGCAGGGAAGTTTATAAATTTATCTACCCTAATATAAAAACCCTTGACTTCAGCTTCTGAAAAGATTATATGATAAATTTTTATACTAAACAAAATGTTTATTAATAGTAAACCTGGAATGATCTGTGAAGATCGGCGAAAAACTTAAGCGGTTGCGCCAGGCCAATTCCTTGACCCAGGAAGAGTTGGCTAATCGGGCCTATCTGACCAAGGGTTTTATCTCGCAATTGGAGCGCGATCTGACCTCGCCCTCGATTGCCACTCTCAAGGATATCCTGGATGTCCTGGGAGTGTCGTTAGCGGATTTTTTCCGGGATCTGGTCGAAGAACGGGTGGTTTATTCCCAGAGTGCCCGGATTATCACCTCAAAATCGACGTCGGCTTGCAAGATCGAGGTCCTAGTTCCGGACGCCCAGAAGCGCATGATGGATCCGGTGCTGGTCACTATGGGCGTCGGCGGTCAGATCGAACCGCAAGGTCCCCATGAGGGGGAGGAATTCGGGCTGGTCCTGAAAGGGACGATCAGCCTCAGGTTGGATAATTTGGCATACAAGATCAGGGCTCACGAGTGTTTTTATTTTCGCTCCGATCGGGAGCACTCCGTGGCTAATCTGGGCAAACGAGAGGCCCAGATTTTATGGATCGTAACCCCCCCGATTTTTGAATAAGGAGGTTTATGCTACTCCGCGACGTAAAGCAGTAGGGTTACCCCTCCGGGTGGTGACCGCAAAGCAAAAAAAGGCAGGATGAGGGAGGAAAAGAACATTGAAAAAACCGGTACTTGGCTTTGGGCAGCACCTGATGGTAGATGGCTATGGATGCAGCCAGGAGCGGCTGGTCGATCTGGACGGGATTTATGAATTCTTGAATAAATGCCCGGATTTGATCAAGATGACCAAGATCATGCCGCCCTATGTGTTCAAATATTCAGGCAAGTATGCCCAGGACTGGGGCCTCTCGGGGTTTGTGCTAATTGCCGAAAGCCACATTAGCGTCCATACCTTCCCTGAAAAGGCTTACTTGAGTCTGGATGTTTTTTCTTGTAAAAACTTTGATTATCGGTTAGCCCTGGAATATGCTACCGAACATTTTCAGATTGCCAGTTATGAGATCAAGTTCCTGGATCGAGGCTTAGAATTTCCGCGGGAAATCCAGGCAGTGACTCATTATTTAAGGGATGAACGCAAACAGATGAGGGTTTAATATGGACGACGCGGACAGTCCCAGGCCGGGATTACTCAAGCGTTTATGGCAATACTGGACCCAGAGGAGGAGTATTGACCAACCCGAAGATATAGAAAAAGAAATTCAAACCATTATTGGCGAAGGCGAGGAACGGGGCTTCATCAGTCGCCAGGAAGGGCAGATGATCGAGAGTATCTTTAAATTTAAAGATACCTTGGTCAAAGAGATCATGGTGCCCCGGGTAGATATGACCTGCGTGGCGCACGATGCTCCCATAAAGGAGATCATCGGCATAATATTAGCGCGGGGTCACTCCCGTCTGCCGGTATATCAGGGTGATATCGACCATATCGTCGGCATCTTGTTGGCCAAAGACTTGTTGGTTTTCTGGGATGTCACTGATGCTGAGCTGGATCTTTCCAGGGTGCTGCGAGCGCCTTTTTTTATCCCGGAAAGTAAAAAGATCAGCGATCTGCTGCGGGACTTTGTGGAGAAAAAGGCCCAGATCGCCATTGTCATTGATGAATATGGCGGCACCTCGGGGCTGATCACTATTGAAGATATCCTGGAAGAGATCGTCGGCGAAATCTACGATGAATATGACTTCGAAGAACCCCGGTTGGTAGCCCAAGAAGATCAATCCGTGATCGTCGATGCCCGGCTGGATATCGAAGAGTTGGCCGCTTATTTTGATATTCCCTGTCCGGAAGGGGAATTTGAGTCAGTGGGTGGGCTTCTGATTCACCATTTAGGCCGGGTCCCCAAAGTTAATGACCAGGTTAAGGTCAATAACCTGGAATTTCAGGTGGTCGCAGCAGATGACCGCCGGGTCAAAAAAATTCGTGTCCAACCCTTAACTCCTGCCGTCTCAGAAAATCTATCAATACAAAGCTAGCTCAGTTCCTTTGGCTTTTATCCATTTAAAATCTTTGCTAAAATCTCCTCTTCTCCAAAAATCTGCATAGCTTTTCCCCATTAAGATCGGTTATATTAGAAAGTCAATATTCAAACTGCTTCATGGCATAAAAGATGTATCCATCTCCTGGTTAGATAGATTCTGGTGCCGGCCTATGACGGTAACCCGATATAAAAATATTCCTGAGGCTCTGCTATGATCTCTCGTCTTCCTGGTGGTCTGACCCTTAGCCAGGTGCTGGCGGTGCTGCTGTCGGGATTATTATTAACCGCGGCTTTCCCCAAATTCAGCCAGACTTACCTGTTGCTGATCGCGCTGGTGCCGCTTTTCTGGGCTCTTAGGGGTTTGAGCGGTCGGAATGCCTTCCTGTTAGGCTTTATTAATGGGTTGACTAATAACTTGACTCTGTTTTATTGGATCGTTTATGTCACTCATGTGTATGGCCATCTCCCTTTGATACTGGGCTTTGCCATTCTGCTGCTACTGGCCGCCTATTTAAGTTTATACCGCGGCTTCTGGGCCTGGGGGGTCAGTTGGGGGCAGCGGCGGGGTCTGAATCTGCTCTGGTGGGCGCCGGCCCTATGGGTCGCCCTGGAGTTTGTACAGGCCTGTCTCTTCACCGGCTTTCCCTGGGAATTACTGGGGTATGCCCTTTATGATTGTCGGCTCCTGGTCCAACTTGCTGATCTTACCGGGGTCTATGGCCTGTCCTTTGTGATCGTCTTGGTTAATCAGGCGATTTTCTGTCTGCTACTGACCTTTGGGGAAGCCGAAAGACGGCAACGTCTCCAGGCCCTGATTCTGACCCTGATCATCACCGGCGGCACCATTGCCTATGGCCACTTCCGGGTGCAGAATATCCAGCGCCGGGCTGCCCAAAGTCCACAATTACCGGTAGCGGTGGTGCAAGGCAATATTGAACAGGGCCAGAAGTGGAACCCCGAGTTTCAGCAGGCCACGATCGATATTTATGCCGAGCTGACCCGGCAGATCAGCCGCGCCCAGCCGCATCTGGTGATCTGGCCGGAAACCGCCGCACCTTTTTTCTTCTTGCGGGAGCCGCAGATGTCCCGGCAGGTAGAGAACATTGCCCAACAGGCCCAGAGCTATTTGCTGTTTGGCAGCCCGGCCTTTGAGTTCCAGGAATCGGGGGAGCAAAAATTTTACAATCGGGCTTATCTGCTTTCTCCCCAGGGTAAGGTGACGGGCAGCTATGATAAAGCCCACCTGGTGCCCTACGGCGAATATGTGCCTTTACGGCGGTATTTCTTTTTTGTCGGCAAAATGGTGCCCATGGTGGGAGATTTTGCCTCTGGTCCTCCAGGGGTGGTCTTATCCACCCCAAAGGTGGACGTAGGCACGCTGATCTGTTTTGAGTCCATTTTCCCGGAGTTGAGCCGGGCCATGGCCCAAAATGGCGCTAATTTGCTGGTCAATATTACCAATGACGCCTGGTTTGGCACCACCAGCGCCCCTTATCAACATCTTTCCATGGCCGTGCTGCGGGCCGTGGAAAACCGGCTCAGTCTGGCCCGAGCCGCCAATACCGGGTTCAGCGCCTTTATTCATCCCGATGGGCGGATCATCTGGCGGTCTGAACTCTTTGTTGCGACCGCAGAATCCGCCACCTTACCCTTGGGGCCGGGCAACAGTTTTTACAGTCGCTTCGGCAACATCTTTGCTTACCTGTGCCTGGGGCTGGTGGGGTTGGGCCTGCTAGCCGGAGGCTGGCGGCGGAATTATCAGGATTTTCATTGTCAAGGCAAAAATGTCCGGGGATGATTTTAAATGCGGTTATGTGGCCCTGATCGGGGCTCCCAATGTGGGCAAATCAACGCTGTTGAACCGCTTGGTGGCCGAAAAAGTGGCGATCACCTCGCCCCGGCCCCAAACCACCCGCCACCGGCTGGGAGCCGTAGTGCATCGCCCCGCGGCCCAGTTGTTATTTCTAGACACCCCCGGGATCATCGATGCCCGCGGGGCCTTAAACGAGAGTTTGGTCCGGGCCGCGTTGAATGCCTTGGCCGAAGCCGACGTGGTGGTGTGGCTGGTCACGCCGCAGGATTCAGAAGCCGAAACCCATCTAATCTCCTCCCATCTGGCCAGGTTCGCCAAGCCCTTAGTAATCGCCATCAACAAAATCGATACTATTTCCAAACGCGATATCCTGCCGTTGATCGCGGCCTATCACCAGCTATTCCCTGCCGCCGTGGTGGTGCCCATTGCGGCTTTATATGGAGATGGCCTGCCTGCCTTGCTTGAGGAAATTATAGCCTGGCTACCTAGCGCACCGCCACTTTTTCCGCCGGACCAACTGACCGATCGCAGCGAGCGCTTTCTGGTCGCCGAACTCATCCGGGAACGGGTTTTTCACCACACGGTCCAGGAGATTCCCTATGCGGTGGCGGTTCAGATCGAAGAATTCGATGAGCGTCAACGTCCGCAGTTGGTCCGCATCCGGGCCATAATCTACGTGGAGCGGCAGTCCCAGAAGGGCATTGTCATCGGCAAGCATGGCCGTCTGCTGAAAATCATCGGCCAGGAGGCCCGGGCCGCTATCGAGACTCTGCTGTTATGCCGGGTATTCCTGGAGCTATGGGTGAAGGTTTGGAAAAATTGGCGGAAAGACCCGCGGGCCTTGCGGGAGTTGGGGTATTTAGAGTAAAATGATTTTATTAAGTTTAATCAATCTCCAATAAAAATGTAAGTCGCAGAATGTATGTCGGGGACTGGCGGTTCTACCCCCAATAAATAAGATCAACAATATTTTCAGCGAGGTAAAGCGAATCATTGTAAATGTCAAGTCACTCTAAGCCTTTGGAATAATTAAATGGGCCGATTTGAGAGGAAAAAAGTCGTGTGGCTGGCAGTACTGTTGGTCCTGGGGGCCAAGCCGGCCCTGGCTTTTCAATTGCATGGGCCGCCCGAGGGACTTTATGTCCATCAAGCGGCCCATGTCTGTTTTTTCCTGGCCATGCTTTATCTTACTTACAAGCTCACGCGTAGTCCCCTGCTCTATAGCAGGGGGTTTCGTTACATGGCTTGGGCCGGGCTATTTTTTGCACTGTGGAATCTCGATGCCTTCATCGGTCATCTGTTAGAACTGCGGCTCAATCCACAAGCGTTCATCGGCCAGCCCCAGGATTTCTCTCAAAGGTTGGTGGTGAGTGATCTGACGGCCTTAATCTATTATCTGGTCAGATTAGATAATTTTTGGTTATTACCGGCCTTATTCTTTTTCTACCTGGGGTTAAAAAAAGTTCGTAAAAGCCAGGGGCGAAGCCAGTGATGCTCACACTACCCATGTTACCGGTGTGGATCATTGATTTTTTCGGGGCCGCCGCGGCCATTATATTGGCCTACCTATGCTTGGGAGAGGCCCGCAAGCTAATGCAGGCCGAACGGGACAATCCACTGTGGGCCTTTTTTTTCTGGCTGACGGTGACTTTCCTGGCCTTAGCTCTGTCCCGCTCATTGGGTCATCTCTTCAAATATATCTTAATCTTTTCTGGAGCCGCCGAACTTTGGGAAATTATTCGGCCCGTCAGCGGCGGCATCAATACCCTGGCGTTTATGACGGTGGCGTCGGTAACCATGTTTTTTCACCATATCCAAGGCATCTACCGGAGAATGGAGGCCAATCATGCCGAACTGGAGTCGGTCAGCCGCGAAATTCTCAACCTGAACCGTGATCTCGAAACCCTGGTGATGGAACGCACCATGGCCGAGATGGCTTTAGGGGTAGCAGATGGCATCCGCAACCCGATCTGCGTGATCGGCGGTTTTAGTAACTTACTCTTGCGGCGTCTGACCCCGGAAGATCCATCCCGGGAATGGCTCCGGGCCATTGCTGAAGAGACTAAAAGAATGGAGCAGATGGTAGAGAAATTTGAGGCCTTGGCCAAGGAGCGGGAATATTTTTTCAGCCAGGAAGATCTCAATCTGATTGTCCAGGATGTCCTGACCATACTGGCACCGGAGGCCGAAGCGAAAAATTTAAGCCTGAAAGCAAAGCTCTGGCCGCAACCGCTGATCGGCAAGCTGAGCAAGCATCTTTTGCGGGTAGCGCTGTCGCATCTGCTCCGCAACGCCATCGAAGCCACCCCCCCCGGCGGCCAGATTGAGGTGGTCACCAGTTTAACAGACGATCAGGCCCATCTGGAGATCAGAGACACCGGTAAAGGCATGCCGGCGGAGGTGGTCGAAAAGGTCTTTGTCCCCTTTTATACCACTAAAATCGGCGGTACTGGCTTGGGTCTGGTCTTCGTGCGCCAGATCATTGAAGAGCATCGCGGCGACATCAATATTACCAGTCAGCCTGGCCAAGGGACCACAGTTTCGATCAACCTGCCGCAGCGGTTTACCGAGAGAACTGCTGAGGCTCCTCGCCCTCCCGATCAATAATTATTGACAGGGTTAATACTTTTGTTAAACTAGTGTTGACCACGGCAGGAGCAAGGGGATAAATAGAAAGGAGGTCGCTGATGATATATAGTCTATCTTCCTTAAGCGAGCAAAAGCTCAAATCTATCCAGGACCTTGAACAGAAGTTGGGTAAACCTCTTTTGGCTTTCAGCTCTTTCCCTGGGGAGGCAGCGGAACTTCCATCCAACGAATTAGACCAGCTCCAAAAACTGGAGAAAGACCTGGGGATTATACTGGTAGCATGTAAGTAACTGTCTAACCAAAAATTTCTCAGACCCCGCCGTTGGTCAGGTGCAGGAGTTGGGAAGCAACAAGCAGGCCCTGCTACTGTGAGAAGGAGAGGAAGTAAAGGGCTATCCTTCGAGACAGACCTCCTTCTGCAACCGAAAGGCAGCTTCTTCAGGGACCAAGAAGTTGTCCTTTTTAAACCGTCCAAGGCGTATGGGCAGCTTCCGACAATCCTAGCCAAATCTACAATTCGCTTGCAGTTTGTAGAATCTCTAAGTACATTAACCCCATCCACAGCCTACTGAAGACTCATAGAAGAGGGGAGTCAAATGCCTGATCGATCGATCGGCATCCTGGGAACCGGGATCTATGTCCCTGAACGGGTGTTGACCAATTTTGACCTGGAAAAGATGGTCGACACTTCTGATCAATGGATTAGGGAACGCTCAGGTATTATTGAACGTCGCATAGCTGCCCCCGAGGAAAGCGTTGCCTCTTTGGCCACTCAGGCGTCACGGCATGCCCTGGAAGCAGCCGGGATTGCTGCCGCAGACCTGAGCTATATTATTGTGGGGACCAACTCGCCGGATTATGTGTTCCCTTCTATTGCTATCCGGGTGCAACGCGATCTGGGCTTGGATGGTCGGCTGGGGGCCTTTGATGTTCTGGCGGGGTGCTCCGGCTTTAACTATGCGCTCTATATTGCCGAACGGCTGGTGAAACCCAATGGCGGTTATGCCTTGGTAATCGGTAGCGATGCCAACTCCCGGATGATCAATTGGCAGGATCGATCCACTTGTGTTCTTTTCGGGGATGGCGCCGGAGCGGCGGTAGTCGGTCCAACTGCCCGCAGCCGCCTGGTTGCTTCCTTTATTGCCTCGCGTTTCAATGACAAATTATATTTATCCACCGAATTCAATCATCTGAATAGCCCCTTTCTGCCTCCTACCCCCGCCCCCAAAAACTATATGTATATGGATGGCCCGGAAATCTATAAATTCGCCATCAACGCGGTGCGGGAGAGCCTCCGCCGCCTCCTGGAAGCAGCCAACATGAAGCGGGAGGAGATTGATTTTCTCATTATCCACCAGGGGAACTATCGCATCCTGGAAACCGGAGCCAGATTTGCTCGGGTGCCGATGGATAAGGTCTATGTCAACATCGACCGTTATGGCAACACCTCGGCGGCCTCGGTGCCGATTGCCTTGCACGAGGCCTTACAGGAGGGGAAAATAAAAGCCGGCCACAAAGTAGTGATGATCAGCTTCGGAGCCGGGGTTACCTGGGCCGGCAACGTAGTGGAGTGGAGTGGGTAGCTTCAATAGATGAAAATGTAGATTTGTCCTTGGTGAATATTGAGCTTTATTGGGGCTAAAAAGGGCTCTGAGGAGAGGGGGGCCAGGATTCCCCGGCCCCGCTCCTCAAATCAACCTTTTAAATACGGTAAAACCCAACATTAAAATCACCGTGGACATTTTTGAATACCTGATTCCAGCAAGTAACCGGGAGCTGGCGAACCGGCTGAGGACGCCACCAACCGCCACCGGCCACAAAAGTAAAGGCGTAACCCCCGTGGATTACGCCTTTTTCTATCTAACTGGTGCCGAAGCCGGGACACGCATGTTTTTGGATAACTTATTGAAAATACTAATATCATTTTTTGGAAAATTGCGGTTTATATGACGCCATCCGCAACCTATGCGCAACCATTTGCCGCAATCTGCAAGGTGATTTATTATGGACCTTGGTTCCCAATGACGGTAATTTTAAATTCTCCTTCAGGGGGGTATGGTCAAAGAGGCCTCGGCTTCTTGAAGGCCTAGTTTGGGGTCAGCTTCAAGCGACCCCTGATGCGACTATCTGCCTGTAGAAAGGTCCCTATACACTGATACCATCTTTGCTTGACATTAGACAACAAAATAAATAAAGTAACCATAAAAAGAACGAGGCG
>JAFDGA010000026.1 GCA_019309545.1 Deltaproteobacteria bacterium | reverse complement strand
ACCCAAAATCCAATGCCAAGCTGTAGTAAAGGTGCACGGGGTCTTTCCGTCTAGTCGCGGGTACACGGCATCTTCACCGCGAATACAATTTCGCTGAGTCCCTGGTTGAGACAGTGGGGCAATCGTTACGCCATTCGTGCAGGTCGGAACTTACCCGACAAGGAATTTCGCTACCTTAGGACCGTTATAGTTACGGCCGCCGTTTACCGGCGCTTCGGTTCAGGGCTTCTCCGGGTTGCCCCAGATAACCCCTCCCCTTAACGTTCCGGCACCGGGCAGGCGTCAGACCCTATACATCGTCTTGCGACTTGGCAGAGTCCTGTGTTTTTAGTAAACAGTCGCCACCCCCATTTCTCTGCAACCCCCCTCGGCTCCGGACGCGAGGTCCTTCACCTACCGAGGGCACACCTTCTCCCGAAGTTACGGTGTTATTTTGCCGAGTTCCTTAACCAGGGTTCTCTCAAGCGCCTTGGGATACTCTCCCCGCCTACCTGTGTCGGTTTGCAGTACGATCACCTGGCGAACTACCTAGAGGCTTTTCTTGGCAGCCTGGGCTCAACCAGTTTGTGAGGCAGAGCCTCTCCTCATCACCTCTCGGCGTTAATAGAAGGTGGGATTTGCCTCACCTTCCCGCCTACGGGCTTGAACCGGGACGTCCAACACCCGGATGGCCTACCCTTCTGCGTCCCCCCATCGGTCACGGCGCGCCAGGTGGTGCCGGAATATCAACCGGCTTTCCATCGCCTACGCCTGTCGGCCTCAGCTTAGGGATCGACTAACCCTGGGAAGATTAACTTTACCCAGGAAACCTTAGGCTTACGGCGAAGGGGTTTCTCACCCCTTTTATCGCTACTCATGTCAGCATAATCACTTGTCGCTCCTCCAGCACTCCTTGCGGTATGCCTTCGACGGTTACGACAATGCTCCCCTACCGATCGGTTCTCGCGAACCGATCCCGCCGCAGACCCACTCGACCAGTGAGCTATTACGCTTTCTTTAAAGGATGGCTGCTTCTAAGCCAACCTCCTGGCTGTCTGGGCGTTTCCACATCCTTTCCCACTTAGCATGGATTTGGGGACCTTAGCTGGCGGTCTGGGTTGTTTCCCTTTCGTCCACGGAACTTATCTCCCGCAGACTGACTCCCGCACTAAAGACAACGGCATTCGGAGTTTGGTTGGGTTTGGTAATCTTGTGAGACCCCTAGCCCATTCAGTGCTCTACCTCCGTCGCTCATCATGCGAGGCTATACCTCAATATATTTCGGGGAGAACCAGCTATTTCCGAGTTTGATTAGCCTTTCACTCCTATCCACAGCTCATCCAATAACTTTTCAACGTTAACTGGTTCGGGCCTCCATTCGGTGTTAGCCGAACTTTACCCTGGCCATGGATAGATCACTCGGTTTCGGGTCTACTCCAGGCGACTAATACGCCCTCTTCAGACTTGCTTTCGCTACGGCTCCACCTCACGGCTTAACCTCGCCACCTAGAGTAAGTCGCTGACTCATTATGCAAAAGGCACGCAGTCAGACGGGCCGACCGTAATCGGCCATCGTCCTTCCACAGCTTGTAAGCAATCGGTTTCAGGTACTATTTCACTCGGGTTCCCCCGTTCTTTTCACCTTTCCCTCACGGTACTGGTTCACTATCGGTCGTTGGGGAGTATTTAGCCTTGGAAGATGGTCCTCCCAGCTTCCCACAAGGTTCCACGTGCCTCGTGGTACTCGGGGACTGGATCCAGAAAGCCTTGATGTTTTCGCCTACAGGACTATCACCTTCTACGGTGGACCGTTCCAGGTCCTTCGACTAACACCAAGGTTGGTAACTTTCCGAGGTGGCGGCAACCACCTCCGATCCAGCCCCGCAACCCCGATACCGCAACGCTTGCCGGCTTGACAACGGCATCGGTTTGGGCTGTTCCCAGTTCGCTCGCCGCTACTATGGGAATCTCCGTTGATTTCTTTTCCTGGAGGTACTGAGATGTTTCAGTTCCCCCCGTTCGCCTCCCGAACCTATGGATTCAGTCCGGGATATCCCGGCATTACCCGGGATAGGTTGCCCCATTCGGAAATCTCCGGATCACAGCCTGTTTAGCGGCTCCCCGAAGCTTATCGCAGCTAACCACGTCCTTCTTCGCCTCCCAACGCCAAGGCATCCACCGATTGCCCTTAGTAGCTTGACCATAAAGCCACTTAACTATACGGGAATATCCCTTGACTCGCGCTCTATCTATTCACTTTTCAAAGAGCTTGGGGTCCCAGGACCCCTACTAAAAAATTTTTAAGATCTGGTGGAGGTGAACGGAATCGAACCGATGACCTCCTGCGTGCAAAGCAGGCGCTCTCCCGTCTGAGCTACACCCCCATTACTTGCTTGGTGGGCCTAGTTGGAATTGAACCAACGACCTCACGCTTATCAGGCGTGCGCTCTGACCGAAACTGAGCTATAGGCCCTCTTCCAGCCTGCTCTCGTGCTTTGCAGAAAGAAAATCAGTCTAACGTGCCCTCACTTTAGACTGAAGCGAGTACCTTGCCTTGCTTTGAGGCCTTAGGTGGCCGTTGCTCTCTCAAAACTAAATAGCGAACCCCCAGGGTATCTTTTATTGGATGTGTCGATTGACACCTTAGAAAGGAGGTGATCCAGCCGCAGGTTCCCCTACGGCTACCTTGTTACGACTTCACCCCAATTACCGGTCATACCTTAGGCACCTCCTTCCCCGAAGGGTTAGGCCAGCGACTTCTGGTATCACCAGCTTTCGTGGTGTGACGGGCGGTGTGTACAAGGCCCGGGAACGTATTCACCGTGGCATGCTGATCCACGATTACTAGCGATTCCAACTTCACGGAGTCGAGTTGCAGACTCCGATCCGAACTGAGGACCGCTTTTTGGGATTAGCTTCCTCTCGCGAGGTTGCGACCCTTTGTACGGCCCATTGTAGCACGTGTGTAGCCCTGGGCATAAAGGCCATGAGGACTTGACGTCATCCCCACCTTCCTCCGGTTTAACACCGGCAGTCTCTTTAAAGTGCCCATCTGAATGCTGGCAACTAAAGACAAGGGTTGCGCTCGTTGCGGGACTTAACCCAACATCTCACGACACGAGCTGACGACAGCCATGCAGCACCTGTCTTGGGGCTCCTCTTGCGAGGCACCCTGGTGTTTCCACACAGGTTCCCGTTGCGTCGAATTAAACCACATGCTCCACCGCTTGTGCGGGCCCCCGTCAATTCCTTTGAGTTTTAGCCTTGCGGCCGTACTCCCCAGGCGGGGCACTTAATGCGTTAGCTGCGGCACAGAAGGATTAAAAACCTCCTACACCTAGTGCCCATCGTTTACAGCGTGGACTACCAGGGTATCTAATCCTGTTTGCTCCCCACGCTTTCGCGTCTCAGCGTCAGTGTCGGTCCAGAGAGCCGCCTTCGCCACCGGTGTTCCTCCCAATATCTACGAATTTCACCTCTACACTGGGAATTCCGCTCTCCTCTCCCGCACTCAAGTCGGCCAGTTTCAAATGCCCTTCCGGGGTTGAGCCCCGGGCTTTCACATCTGACTTGACCAACCGCCTACACGCCCTTTACGCCCAATAATTCCGAATAACGCTTGCACCCTCCGTATTACCGCGGCTGCTGGCACGGAGTTAGCCGGTGCTTCCTTCAGTGGTACCGTCAGATCCGGAAGGTATTCGCTTCCGGACGATTCTTCCCACTTGACAGGGCTTTACGATCCGAAGACCTTCTTCACCCACGCGGCGTTGCTGCGTCAGGGTTCCCCCCATTGCGCAAAATTCCTCACTGCTGCCTCCCGTAGGAGTCTGGACCGTGTTCCAGTTCCAGTGTGGCTGGCCATCCTCTCAGACCAGCTACCCATCGTCGCCTTGGTAGGCCTTTACCCTACCAACTAGCTAATGGGACGCGGGCTCATCTTAGCACGACAGCTTGCATGTAGAGGCCATCTTTGACGGCAAAGACCGTAGCCTTCACCGTATTATGCGGTATTAGCCCACCTTTCGGCGGGTTATCCCCCATGCTAAGGTAGATTACCCACGCGTTACTCACCCGTGCGCCACTTTACTCGCCCGGCGAACCAGGCTTTCTCGTTCGACTTGCATGTGTTAGGCACGCCGCCAGCGTTCATTCTGAGCCAGGATCAAACTCTCCAGTTAAACGAGTTTTACCCGCTATAGGGCTCGCTATTTAGTTTTCAAAGAGCACATTAATTCAATTATATTTTAACAATCCAATTAGCTCTTGTCAAGACCCTTTTTTCTCGGCCCCCAAGAGCGTCATTGCTTAATTATCTTTATAACAAATTTTTGGCGGGTGTCAATCCCCGCCCCGAAATTTTTATATAGCATGGAACAGGTTTGGTTTATATATATTCTTTTTTAGTTTTTGGCAAGCCCTGAGAAAAAAATTTTTCCACCACCTATAAATTTTCTGGTTTATCCTCGGTCAATCAGCAGGTTAATAATGGTGACCCCAATTTGTTCCTGTATAATACTCTTTATCTATGATAAGATAATTAAAATTTTATATTATACTAAGTGCTTAATATATCATCCATTTCAACCGCCATAACATTGGTCTTAACCGATTCAGCCGCTCTGGCCAGGGGTTTCAAGTGCAAAGTTATTGCCGGGTAGCCTGAGCCATAAACAGAGTACGGGATTTATGCAAGGAGGGGATATGGAAGAAAACCGCCTGGAGGCCATCTTTAAGCCGCAGAGTGTAGCAGTCATTGGGGCTTCCACTGTCCCGGGCAAGCTGGGGCATGATATTTTGGCCAACCTGATGGGGGCTGGATTTGCCGGGCCGATCTATCCTATCAACCCCAAAGCCAAGGAAATCCTGGGTCTTAAGGTCTATAAGCAGATCGGCGACACTCCCTCGCCCCCGGAATTGGCAGTGGTGGTGATTCCGGCCCATGCCGTGCCAAGCACCCTGGAGCAATGCGGTCAGGCCGGAGTCAAAGCCGCAGTGGTGATCACCGGCGGTTTTGCTGAAGCCGGACCGGATGGGGAACAACTCCAGCAGCAACTCACCGAGGTGGCCCGACGCTTCGGCCTGACGGTGGTTGGCCCCAACTGTCAAGGGGTTAATCATCCTTATCATCACTTGTGCGCCTCCTGGCCGCTGTTGACCACTAAAGGCCGCATCGCCCTGGTCTCTCAGAGCGGCACTGTGGGCGCCGCGCTGATGGATTGGGCCAGCCAGGAAGGGCTGGGAGTCAGTGCCTTCGTCAGTCTGGGCAACCGGGCCGATGTTGATGAAGCCGATATCATCGCCTACCTTAACCACGATGCCAATACCCGGGTTATTGCCCTCTATCTTGAAGGGGTCAAGCGCCCCAGCTACTTTCTGGATGCCCTGGCCGAGGCCAGCAAACCCCTGGTCATTTTGAAGGCCGGGCGCACGGCCAAAGGCCGGCAGGCGGCCGAATCCCATACCAAATCCCTGGCCGGAGTTGATGCGGTATATGACGCCATCTTCCGCAAATATCGGGTGCACCGGGCCGAGACCTTGGAGGAGCTCTATGATTTTGCCAAAGGACTGGCCTATCTCAACAGGCCCCGAGGCAGACGTCTATTCAATATTACCAGTTCCGGCGGAGCGGCCATTCTGGCTATTGATGAGGCGGAAAAATTAGGATTCACGGTCCCCGACCCCAGTCCCGGCCTGAAAGAACAAATGGCCTCATTTTTGCCCCGGCATTGTGTGGTCGGCAATCCGGTGGACCTTACCGGCGACGTCATCAGTGACGCCGGCCTCTATAAAAAGGTCATCGACGCGTCCCAGGCCGAATATGACACTGCGGTGATCATTTTTGGCGATCCAATTCCCGGAGCTTCCCAGGTGGTTACCCCCGGAGCTTCCGAACTGGTAATTTTCCTGGGCGGAGCCGAGATCGAGCGCCAGGAAGTGCCTTTAATCCAGAGCCAGGGGATTCCGGTGTTCCCCACCCCGGAGCGCGGTCTCAAGGCCCTACATCAGTTTTTCCGGTTTGAAGCCGCTCCTGCCCCGACTGTAACGTGGCCAGTGCCACCCTTTGGACTACGGCTGCTGGCGGCTGCCGAAGCCGGACAGTTGCTGGCCCGTTATGGCATTCCGAGCGCGGCTGCCCCGCTGGCGACCTCGGCGGAGGAGGCGGTAAGTCTGGCCCAGGCCTTTGGCTTTCCGGTGGCCCTCAAGATTGCCTCGCCAGATTTGCCCCATAAAAGCGATGTTGGCGGCGTCCGTTTAAACCTGGCCAATGAAGAGGAGGTCCGTTATGCCTACCAGGACATCCTGGCTACGGTCCACCTGAACGACCGGAAAGCCCGGGTAGAGGGGGTGACGGTGTCGCCCATGGCCAAACCCGGCGGTTTGGAGGTGATTATTGGTATGACCTGCGATCCGCAATATGGCCCCACGCTGATGTTCGGGCTGGGCGGCATTTTTACCGAGATCTATCGGGATGTGCAGTTTTGCCTGCTGCCGGCCCAGGAAGATGATTATCGCCAAATGATCCGGAGCATTACCGGCTATCCCCTATTGAGCGGAGCGCGGGGCCAGAAACCCAAAGATGAGGAGGCCTTAGTTCAGGTCCTGAAGGGTGTGGCCCGGCTGGCCAACAGCCATCCAGAACTTGATCAGATCGATCTCAACCCGGTGCTGGTATATGAAAGAGGGGTCTTTGTGGTCGATGCCCGCATCTTCAGCCGTCTGGCTGCATAAAATTATTTCACGCCAAGACGTTACGGCGCTAATGCATATAAAAAACTTGGCGTCTTGGCAATGATTTTTTTGTCCGGTGCTTGAGTATCTGACCTAAAATAAACCACATGTCCTGGCAACAACTCTGGCGCAAAAAGACCCTAGACCACGAGGCCCAGCCGGAAGATAATCCTCAGGCTTTGAAACGCTCTCTGACCCGGCTGGACCTGGTGGTAATCGGTCTGGCCCAGATTATCGGGGCCGGTATCTTTGTGATATCCGGGGTAGGGGTGCAGGTAGCAGGGCCGGGAATTATTCTCTCTTTTATCGTTTCCGGCCTGGCCTGCACCCTGGCCGCTTTGTGTTATGCGGAATTGGCTTCGATGATACCCCAGGCCGGGAGCGCCTATTCTTATGCCTATACCATTTTTGGGGAAATTTTCGCCTGGATCATTGGTTGGGATCTGGTTCTGGAGTATGGCATGGGGGCCAGTACGGTGGCCTCAGGCTGGTCTTATTATTTCCAGGATTTGCTGCGCGGCTCGGTCTGGGAACTGCCGCGCTGGGCCGCCGGCGACCCTCTGACCCGGGCGGGCGGGCTGATCAATCTGCCTGCGGCCCTGATCATCATGTTTCTAGCCATTTTACTGGTGTTCCGCACCAAAATGAATGCCTTGGTGGCTCGCTGGTTGGTAGCGGTCAAACTGGGCATCATCCTTTTTATTTTATTAATCGGCGCCTTTTATGTGCGTCCCGATTACTGGTCTCCCTTGACCCCGTTTGGCCACTTCAGCGTCATTCAAGGAGCCGCGCTGGTGTTTTTTGCCTATCTGGGCTTTGATGTGGTCTCGGTAGCCGCGGAAGAAGCCCGTAACCCCAGCCGCGACGTCCCCTTTGGCATTATCGGCTCCCTGTTTTTTTGCACCATCATCTATATCCTGGTAGCCCTGGTGCTAATCGGCATGGTGCCCTTCACCCAGATTGATCCAGGAGCGCCTTTTTCCACCGCCTTCCGCCAGATCGGCCTGCCTTGGGCCGCCGGATTGATTTCGGTAGGGGCACTGGTTGGGCTGACCAGCGTGCTCTATATTTTATTGCTGGCCCAACCCCGAGTGTTATTTGCCATGGGGCGGGATGGGTTGCTGCCCGGCTGGACCGCCGCCGTCCACCCCCGCTTTCGCACCCCCCACGTCATGACCCTGGTTTGTGGGACGGTCATCGCCATCTGCAGCGCGCTGACCCCAATTGAAAAACTGGCTTTTATGTGCAATATCGGCACCTTATTTGCTTTTTTGATTGTTTGTCTGGGGGTGTTGATCCTGCGCTTTACCCAGCCTCAGGCCCGGCGGCCCTTTCGCTGCCCGGCAGGGAAAACCATTGCTCTTTTAGGAGCCTTGGCCTCCCTGGGGATGATGCTTTCCATGCCGCTCGACTCCTGGTTGCGGCTGGGATTATGGTTGATTATCGGTTTGGGGATTTATTTCCTCTATGGCTGGCAATCCGGCCGTCTGAGACCATCGCGGCGTCAGGTGGAAAACTAGTCTAATCGTAATCACCAGACTAATTTGGTTGTCCAAAGGTCCGGCTTTTAGCGATCAGGGCCTCCAGTTTGGCTAGGGCCTGGCCGGAGCGGATGATCTTTTGAGCTAGAGCCAGACCAGCAGGGAAATCTGCCGCCAATCCGGCCGCGACCAGGGCGGCGGCCGCATTCAGGGCCACCATATCCTGGCGGGGGCCGTCCTCCCCGCCCAACACCCGGCGGACGATATAGGCGTTTTCAAAAACATCGCCCCCTTTAATATCTTCCAGCCTGGCCCGCTTCAGCCCCAATTCCTCCGGCGTGATGTTGTAGGTGCGCACCTGTCCCTCTTTCAATTCGCTGACCCGACTAGGGCCGATAATGCTGAATTCGTCAAAGGAACCTTCGCCATAGACTACGAAGGCTCGCCGGCAGCCCAGGTTGCCCAACACCTGGGCCAGGGGTTCGGTAAGGTTCGGATCATAGACCCCCAGCACCTGGATGTTGGCCCGGGCCGGATTGGTCAGCGGCCCCAGAATATTGAAGATGGTGCGGATGCCGATTTCCCGCCGGGGTCCAATGGCATAGCGCATGGCCCCATGTAGCGCCGGGGCAAACAAAAAACCGATGCCGATCTCGGCGATGCACTCTGCCACCTGCTCCGGGGTCAGGGCCAGGTTGATGCCCAAGGCCTCGATGACGTCGGCCGAGCCGCAGCGGCTGGATACCGCCCGGTTGCCGTGTTTGGCCACTTTGAGGCCAGCCCCGGCTACCACAAAGGCGGTGGTGGTAGAGACGTTGAAGGTCTGGGTGGCGTCCCCGCCAGTGCCGCAGGTATCGACCACGGTCTCCCGGTCGATGTTGATTTCATCCCGGTCCAAGTCCACCAGTTGGTTGCCCACCGGGATATGGGTGGCCTTGGCCCGCATCACCCGGGCCGCGGCGGTGATCTCGGCTACGGTCTCCCCCTTCATCCGCAAAGCAGTGATGAACGCCGCAATCTGGGCCTCGGTAGCCTCCCCGCCCATGATGATCTCCATGGCCCGGGTCATCTCGGCCTCGGTCAGATTCAGCATAAATGTTTCCCCGGCGATAAAAATTTTGGTTTTCGGTTTTTTTGCAAAATGCAAAAATTGCCTGGTTTAATACCAAGTTGCGATCAAAGAGCTAAAATGCCCCCTCAACCTCGCCCTCTCCCCCGCCAGCGGGGGAGAGGGGATAAAGGATAAAATTACTCATTTGAAAGCTAATCGGTATAAGACAAAACTCCCTAATCCCAAAATGCCCGTACTTCATCCCCGCTGGCGTTTCAGAAAATTGCGCAGGAGATTCAGGCCCTCGCTGGTCATGATTGACTCCGGGTGGAACTGCACCCCGTAAATGGCGTATTCGACATGGCGCAGTCCCATGATCTCTCCCACTGCGGTTTGGGCCGTGACCTTCAAACAGTCCGGCAACACCGCCCGGTGCACAATCAGCGAGTGGTAGCGGGTGGCCTCAAAGGGTAGCGGCAGGCCCTGAAACAGGTCCTGGTTGTCGTGATAGATCAGCGAGGTCTTGCCATGCATCAGCCGCGAGGCGGGGATTATCCGCCCGCCAAAGGCTTCAGCCACGGCCTGGTGTCCCAGGCACACCCCCAGGATGGGCAGCCGTCCGGCAAAGTGTTGGACGGCAGCCACCGAGATCCCGGCATCCTTGGGGTATCCCGGGCCGGGCGAGATCACCAGGTGGCTGGGCTGCAAGCGTTCCAGTCCGTCCAGGTCAATCTGGTCATTGCGATAGACCGTCAGTTGGGCCCCCAAAACCCCCAGATATTGCACCAGATTATAGGTAAAAGAATCATAATTATCAATAACCGCAATGTGCGGGGCCGCGGTTTTGAATTTTAAGTTTAGAGTTTCGAGTCTCGAGTCTTCGGTGGCTAACGAGATGGTGCTCGACATGGCTACACTCCATATTTCTCAGTTCTGAGATGATTTCTATATTGCCAACCATTAATTGCTAACCCTTACAGTAACCCTCGCGCCGCCAGTTCCAAGGCCCGAACCATGGCCTGGGCCTTATTGACGGTCTCCTGGTATTCCTTGGCCGGGTCCGAATCGGCGACAATACCGGCGCCGACCTGGAGATAGACCTGGCCATCATGAACGGTCAGGGTGCGGATGGTAATACAAAAATCCATGTTGCCACTAAAACCCAAGTAGCCCACGGCCCCGGCGTAGGGCCCCCGGCGGGTGGGTTCCAGTTCCTCGATTATCTCCATGGCCCGCACCTTGGGAGCCCCGGACACGGTCCCGGCCGGAAAGGAGGCCTTGAGTACATCGATGGCGTCTTTACCGTCCTCCAGGTCGCCGACCACATGGGAGACGATGTGCATGACATGGGAATAGCGCTCCACGGTAAACAGTTCGGTGACCTTGACGCTGCCTATCTTCGCCACCCGGCCGACGTCGTTGCGGCCCAGATCGACCAGCATGATGTGTTCGGCCCGTTCTTTGGGATCTTCGAGCAGCTCGGCTTCCAGGGCCTGATCCTCGGCCGGGGTCAGGCCGCGGCCGCGGGTCCCGGCGATCGGTCGGAGTTCAATGCGTCCGGCTTCCAGGCGCACCAGGACTTCCGGCGAAGCCCCGGCCAGTTGCAGGTCACCCAGGTCCAGGTAGAACATATAAGGCGAGGGATTGATGCTGCGCAAGGCCCGGTAGAGATCGAAGGGGTCCTGCTGACGCGCGGTCTGAAACCGCTGGGACAAGACAATCTGGATAGCATCTCCGGCAGTAATATAATCCTTGGCCCGAAGTACAATATCCTGGAAGCGCTCCGGGGTCAGGTTAGAGGTCAGGGTCACGGTGGCCGACTCCGGGGCTGGAGGTGGAAAATGTTGCGGCTGCCGCAGGCGGTCGATCAGGGCCTCGAGGCCCGCCACGCCCTGCTCATAAAGGGTTTCAAGCGGCACTTCCGGGGTGATATGGACCAAGGCCACCAACTTGATGGTATGCCGCACATTGTCGAAGATCAACAGGTGATCGGCCAGGACCAGAATGGCCTCGGGCCGGTCCTCGGGCGGGGTCAGCTCCGGCAGGCGCTCGATATAACGGACCATATCATAGCTTAAATATCCCACCAATCCTCCGTAAAACCGGGGCAAATCAGGGCTGGCGACCGCCTGGTAACCCCCCAGCACCTGGCGGATAATCGCGTAAGGGTCGGCGACCTCCTCATAGACCTTGGTCTCCTGCCGGTCCTGGACGCGTACCGTACGATTCTGCACGGTCAGGATGAGGGCAGGGTTTAGTCCTAAAAAACTGTAGCGCCCCCATTTTTCGCCACCCTCGACGCTCTCTAACAGATAGGACATGGAGTTGCCCCGCAGTTTTTTGTAAGCCAGCACCGGGGTCTCGAGATCCCCCAAGATCTCCCGATATATCGGGATCAGATTGCCCTGGGCGGCCAGTTGCTGAAAGGTATCAAAATCAGGAGTAACCATGATTAAACCTCAATTAGCGCTGTAATAAAAAAAACCGTGCTCCATCGGGGCACGGTTTCCACAGGTGGCCATAAAAAAACCGTGACCCCGTTCCGTGAAGGGCCACGGCTCAATATCAGCGTTGATCTTAATTCAGATGAGCGGTGGACGCACCTCACGGACCCGCCAAAGGCGCCACCAGCACCAGTTATGTCCCTCAATAACCTTCATATTTTCCTTATAAACTACTGGCTTATAGATGTCAATCTTTTTTTTCTAAGGGTTGTCAGGCTCGGAGGGGGAACTGAGCAATAAGTCTAGCAAGGCTTTTTGGTAAGGGGGCAGGAATTTATTCTTGCGCATCACTAACGCCAGGTAATTGGGTTTGAAAAACTGCGGCAAAGGTATAAACGCCAACTGGCGCGGCTGCGGCTGGGGACGATCTCGGACCATGGTGGCAAAAGAAATCCCCAACCCCATCTCCACATAAAGGGAGCTTAATTCTACATTGGAAGACTCCATGGTGATGTGGTAGTCAAGACCCCGTTGGCGAAACAGGTTTTCCAGCCGCCGACGACCGGTAGCCTCCGGGCTGGGAGGAGGCAAGATCAGGGGATGTTTGGCAATCTGAGGCAGGCTAACCCGTCGCCGCCGGGACCGCGGGTGGTCCGAGGGGGGTCATAAGAAAGGTTTCCACCTGAAGCCAGCGGAACCTGACCAGCTCCGGGGGCACCAGTGATTCCAAAGCCATGCCAAAATCGATGTCGCCACTTTTTAACAGTTCCAGGACCCGGGGCTGCGAACGTTTGTAAATTGGATATTTGTCATAAAATTAATGGAATAATCTCTCCCTCTCTCCAAGACCCCCTACAAAGAAAAGACTTTACAACCCCTTGGGCTAGATTTAACATTAACAAGGTAATTCTATGAATGTGGTTATAGGGAGAGAAAATGGCTTCGACTGGATATGTTTATGATGAACGCTATCTGTTGCACAAGGCCGGAACCTGGCATCCGGAGCGTCCGGAACGACTAAAGGCTATTCACCAGCGGTTGGTAGAATCGGGGCTGCTGGAGCAGTTAGTATTGATAAAACCCTATGAGGCCCCGCTTAATTGGATAGAAACCCTCCATGATCGGGAGTATATCGACAAGTTCCGCAAGGCCTGTGAGAAAGGCCAGCTGATCTTTCAATCCGCCGACAACGGTATTTGCCGAGATTCCTATAAGATTGCTCTGTTGGCCGTGGGCGGGGTGCTGGCCGCCTGTGACGCCATGATAAGTGGTGAGATTAGCAATGCCTTCTGTGCGGTGCGTCCCCCGGGTCACCATGCCGAGCGGGCCCGGGCCATGGGCTTCTGTTTCTTTAATAATATCGCCCTGGGAGCCCGGTATCTCCAAGAACACCATGGGTTGAATAGGATCGCCATTGTGGATTGGGATGTGCATCACGGCAATGGCACCCAACACCTCTTCGAAGAGGACCCCAGCGTGTTGTATATCTCTTTGCACGAAGATCCGAGCTGTTGCTATCCAGGTACCGGCCGTAAAACCGAAAAAGGCCGCGGCGCTGGGGTAGGCTACACCTTAAATATTCCGATGGCTGCCCATAGCGGCGACGCGGAGTACCTCCAGGCCCTAAAAGATATGATTATTCCGGCGCTAACGGAGTTTAGGCCGGATTGCCTGATGATCTCCGCCGGATTTGACGCCCATGCCGACGATCCCCTGGCCCACATGAACCTGAGTCGGGAAGGTTATCAGCAAATGGGCCAGGCTTTGGCTGGCTTTGCCCAGAACTATTGCGGCAGCCGGATTATCACTGTACTGGAGGGAGGGTACAATTTGCAAGTGCTGGCTGAGTGTATTGAAGACCATATACACATCTTGCAGAGCCTTTAGAGTCAACGAGGGAGAATTCCCCCATTAGAAAATTTTTCACCAAGAAACTTCTTAAGGCGGCGGTTGATTAGTCCAGTTTGCCAAAAAAATTTCAATCTGCCGGAGCTGGACCAGCCGGTCTGTCAGTATCCGAACGCACTGGGGGGTAGAGGTGACCCGCCAAGTCGCCTCTACCAGCACCTCTCTCCGCAAAATAATTTTGGCAGCCGCTATCTTCGATTCAGATAAATATAATTTTACCCAAAGATTTTAGAAAAATACCCGATTGATTTTTTTGCTCAAATCTTTTATGCTAGCTAACAGTATTTGTCAGCCTGCCGGTAGGCGGGTTCGCAAAGCGTGAGCCAGTCAGGCCACTGGCGTTAAAACTCATCTTTTATAAAACTTATTCCCACAGGTTAGATACCAGATGGCGTCACCTCAGACCAGCGAATACCAACCCGGTTTTATCATCGGGCATCGGTATGAAGTCATTCGCAGGCTGCGGCGAGAATCTTATGGGGATGTGTGGCTGGTCCACGACCAGTTACTGGATGTGGAGGTTGGATTAAAGATCTTACCTACCGATACTCCCCAATTAAATCGTCATTTGGAATATTATCGGGCGGAAGCGGCCGGGGGGTTCAAATTGAACCAGCCGCAGATTTTAGGGGTGCATCATCTGGATGAGACGCCGGATTGCATTTACCTGGTCCAAGAGCCCTTCGAAGGCACCACCCTACTGGCTTTATTGGGCAGCCACGAACGCTTGACGGTTCCGGATGCCTTGTATTTTATCGAGGTTTTGGGCAAAGGTCTGGTCCTGGCCCACAAGCAAGGCCTCATCCATCAGAACTTTAATCCTTTAAATGTCTTGGTCTCTGCCACCGCTGGGGTCAAAATCGCCAATTTTGCCTTTCCCCCGGACCACCCCAACCTTGAGCAACCAGAAGAACTTACGGCATATATTCCTCCCGAGGTGATTCGGGGAGAGAATCCCACCCCGGCCAGCAACCTGTTTTCGCTCGGGGTCCTGGGCTATCGGATGTTAGCCGGGATTCTACCTTTTCCTTTAGCCCGCGGTGAAGTCTTTCCTTATCAGGTGGCCAATGGGCCGATGGAGCTAGCCCGGATTCCATCCGCCTTACAGCCCCTATTTACCTTAAGTTTGGCCGAAAATCCGAGCAAAAGGTTCCAGAGTGTGGCCGAATTTCTGATCTGGCTGAGCCGGAGCCGGGAATTGCTGGGGTCCGAGGTCGAATATAAAAGGGGTGTCCTGGAAACCGTACCTCCACCAGGGGGGGGAAAGGAGCAGGAACAGCCTCCGGCCCTTGGCTTAGAAACCGCACCCGCCGAACCTTTGATCCAGGCTGAGCCGGAAAAGGGTCAGGCTGTCAAAGCAGCCCTGGCGGCTATTAACCTTAAACTAACGCATCTCTACCCTAAGCTGAAAAATATTAGCCAACATATTGGCCATAAAACAAAAGAGCTTCTTGCCCAAGGAGGGGACAAACTCCGGCAAGGCTGGAATAAGCTCTGGGAGTTTTATAAAGGACGATCCCTAAAGGATAAAAAAATAATTTATGGATTGGGGCTGGGGTCCGCTCTGGTCGCTCTGGTCCTGGTGGCATATTTTATCATCTTGGGCCTTACCAGCGAGGTCGATACCCTTGGCACCCCATCACCATCCAAGTCTGTTTCCACCTCCCCGGACCCGGTCAAGTCGCCGGCGGCCCGTCTGGCCACCGCACCCTCTTCTTCTAGACAAACCAGCCGGCCAGATCAGGCCGAATCCGCAACCCCGAGCAAATCAGAAGCAAAATATCGCCTTTTAGTGGCGACTTATAAAAGTCCGAAATACGCTCTGAGGCTGCTCCGTAATTTGGATAACCAGGGCTATAAAGCCTATATTCGGAAAGAACCCGGCGGAAAGCACATTTTCTATCAGGTCTGGCTGGCCTCCATGCCTACCCAGGCCCAGGCCCAGGCCGCGGCCGACTCCATCAAAGCTAAATACGGAGTAGTCCCCAAGGTGGTGAAGATAAAGCCCTAGAGCCTGGGGGGCCGACTTCGAGCGTAATGAATTCAACCACCGGATTCTTTAATTCAGGACTTGGGGGAGGGTCTGATCAGCAAGGACAAGAGAGTTATTTGGGGGTCCGGCTGAGGTCGCCCCGGTTAGTCCTCAGCCGGTTAGCCCTCCGGCAGGCGATGAAATGCTCCCAGTTGAAACTGCCCTTACCGAAGCGCTTCCTGCGCCCGAACCACCAGAGACGGTCGAGGAGGCCAAAAAGGAGCTGACCTTTCAACCTGAGAAAGAACATTTCGGGGTTCTGGTGGCCAAATTCAGAAAATATCAGGAGGCCAGCAAATTAATGGCCCAACTCCGTCGCCAGGGCAAGCCGACCTGGATCCGGCCCAGCCCCGGCGAACCGACCCGATATGAGGTTTGGGTTGCCCCCTATGAAAAGGAGGAACCGGCCCAGTCTGCGGCTAAATCAATAAAGGCTAAATATGGCCGATCTGCTCAGGCAAAGAATTGAAGTCTTGCCCCCCAAGTAACCCTGATAAACAAGGATAAACTAATTGATAGTAATTCACACTGACCTGCCCGAGCTAGGCCGGGTAAAACGAGGCAAGGTTCGAGATGTTTATGAGCTGGACGACCATCTGCTGCTGGTAGCTACCGACCGGGTATCGGCCTTTGATGTCATCCTCTCCGACCCGATCCCCGATAAAGGCCGGATTCTCACCCAGATCTCGGCGTTCTGGTTCCGGATCATCGGTGATCTGGCCCCTCATCACCTGATCTCGGTGGAAGTTGATGATTTTCCTGTCCCATGCCAGAAATATCGGGAAATCTTGCAGGGCCGCACCATGTTGGTCAAAAAGGCCGAACCATTGCCGGTGGAATGTATTGTGCGGGGCTACCTGGCCGGGTCCGGCTGGCAGGAGTATCAGCAGCAGGGCACCATCTGTGGCTGCCCCTTGCCGCCGGGATTACGCGAGTCGGACCGCCTGCCGGAGCCGATCTTCACCCCCTCTACCAAGGCCGTGGCGGGCACTCATGACCAGAATATTCCCTTTGAGGAGATGATCGCCCGGGTCGGGGCGGCAACCGCAACCCGGGTCCGCGATCTGAGCCTGGCCATTTACCGCCGGGCCCAGGCTAAGGCCGAACCCCAGGGGATTATCATCGCCGATACCAAATTTGAGTTTGGAATGGTAGGGCAAGAATTAATCCTGATCGACGAAGTGCTGACCCCGGATTCATCCCGTTTCTGGCCCCGCCAGGAATATGAACCGGGCCGGCCGCAGCACAGCTTTGATAAACAATTCTTGCGGGATTATCTCATCGACATCGGTTGGAACCAACAGCCGCCCTCCCCTCCACTGCCCCCCGAAATCATCCAGGCAACCCGGAAGCGCTACTTGGAAGCCTTAGTCCGCCTCACCAGCCAGGAACTAAACCCCTGAATGTGCCGGTCGGAGGCCGTCGGCCAAATTGAATACAGGCCCTCGCTGAAAATTTAAAAGGCATGGCGGCTACCCGCCGCCCCAGCCGATCGGTATTTTCAGCGGTTCAGAGTTTTATGATCAGGGCTTGGGGCTAATTTCGAGGGATAAATCCTGAAAAAGCAGGCGGGCAATGTCTTGCCAGTCATAGACGATCTGGAACGGATGCTTCTGGCGGTTCCAGGGTTGGTCATAGACGATGGGGGTGACACCATTTTGGGACAGCTGCCAGCAGGTATCCAGGCGATCCTCAACGAAGTATTCGATGCCGTGGTCATGCAAATACTCCAACTTGGTGTCCGGATTTCCGGTGGCAATGATGCGCATCGCCTGAGGCGGAACCTGGCTCAGGGTCTGGGACAACCAGGCCTTAATAGGTTCAATCCGGTCCCGGGCGGTGATAAATAACAGGGGTGCCTCCTGGGCCAGTTTAGTCAGCACTGGGACGGCATGGGGTAAGGGGTCAATCTCCAGCTCATGGGGGCGGTCAATGAGCATCTCCAGGATTTCCATGATTATCGCCTGGTCCATCTGCAAACAGCGATGCAGATAAAAGTCGGTAATATCCTCATAACGTAAATGTTCCAGGCCGTAGCGGTCCCGGCCCAGATTGATAAAGGTAGTCATGATGTCAGCCACCACCCCATCGATATCAAAAGCTATCTTATCTGTGGGAATCAACTCTACAGCGGCAGCCGGGGAACCTTTTACCAAAGTCACTTCCTCCTCGAATTCTGATCTTTCCATGATTATACCGGTTGAATATTTTTCGTAAGCCATGATCGGATTAGTTTTTTATTAAATCTTCCAGGCTGCAGATTGATTCAGGGGCGTTGCGCCGGTTGATATTTTTCCATAAAGGCCATGACCTCGGTGTCGGTCAGATCATACCAGTTCTGATAGGCGTCGGCAACGGCAAAGGCCAATCCGCCGCGGATATTCAAGCACACCAGCTCATCCACTTTCGGCTCAATAAACCTGACGGTTTTCAGAAAACCGGTGGGAACGGCAACGATAATCTTAGCCGGATGGCGCTTTTGGATAAATTTAATCGCCGCCAGCATGGTGTAGCCGGAAGCCAAGCCATCATCGGCCACAATCACCGAGTTATTGGTAAGATCTGGGAACGGCCTGCCGCCCCGGAACAATGCCTGGCGCTGCCGCAGAATCTCCATGGTCTTATTGACCTGCTCCTCGATTTCGGCCGGCTTCAGCCTTAGTCGGGGCAGCAGGCTTTCGTTAAAAATGACCTCACCATCCGGGTTTACCGCGCCAAACCCAGCTTCCGGGTTCCAGGGAATCTGGACTTTGCGGACAATTAGCAGGTCCAGGGGCAGATCAAGGCCCCGGGCGATCTCAGAGGCGACCGGCATCCCACCCGAGGGGATGCCCAACACTAGGGATTGTGTATGTTTATATTTTTCCAGTTTTTGCGCCAGCCCTTTCCCGGCGGCCGCGCGGTCCGAGAACACTTGCACTTTGTCCCGGAATTTCGGCTCTTCTATAATCGCCATTATTTCTGGACCTCCCTAGCGGCCAGCCATTGGCGCTGGAAATCTTCGGCTAGCCGGGCTACCCGCTCTCGAAACCCCTCCTGGGTCAGCACGGCAGCCTTGAGGCCGACGGTAAGACTGATCTCCGCCAGATAACAGCTCTCCTCCGACAGGTGCATCAGATCGATGATGGCATAGGGGAATTTTCCTCGGGTCATCACCTCCTGACACCAAGACAGTTGGGCGTTGGTCAGTGCTACCGGCCGGGAATGGCCTCCGAGAATGAGATTGTTCCGAAAATTATGCGGATTATAGCGTTCATAAGCTTCGATATAATCCCCCAGGATAATGGCCCGCAGGTCCCGAAAGTGGGGCACAAAGGGTTGCACTACCAGAGGGTAGGTTAACGGATTCAAGGAGGCCAGGCTGACCAGGTCTTCTAGAGAAGCCCAGAGGTTAACCCCCTGGCCGCAATTGGCCCGATCGAGCTTGGTAACAATACGCTCCACGCCCCGGGCTTGGTAGTCGTTGAGACGGGCCAGCAGGTCGCCGCGTCGATAAGCCACAAAGGTTCCGGGCAACATGAATTCTTTCAGCACCTCGGCCTGAGCCGCTTTTGATCGGCTCAGAAGCTGGGCCAGAGCCGCAGGAAACAAAGTTACGCCCTGTTCCACCAGGTCTAACAACTTATATTCCTCCCCGGCCCTGAGAGCGATCAGACCTAGCACTAAATCCCCGGCCTGCAAATTCGGATAAGATTCACGAAACTGCCGGGAAGTGCGGATAATCCGGCCCGCGGCCGGTGGGGTTATGGCCTCCATATACCAAACTTAGTGAAAAACCCCAGGGCTGTCAAGTCACCCAAGCTCAGGACCATATCTATCTCCGGCTGAAATTAAGCCGGAGCGGTTAATATATTTCAGGTGCAACCCATAACGATATTTACCTGGGAATGTTCTCTACAATTTTTTCCAGGAAACAGGAAACCATAAACGGAAAACAGTATAAAGCCGGGGAATTTTCTATTTACAGAAGTCGATGAAAAAGGTTATGGTAATCAGTAATTGTTCGCAAATTTCAAGCCACGAGGCGTTACGACATGTGTTTAAGTATAAAGCGTAGCTGTGTCTGTGGGGAACATGAGGCCCATGTCATGAATCGGGACAATATCTTGCCGGCGGAGATTCTGGTCAACCTGTATTGCCCAAAATGTCGGCACTTGGCGGTCTGGAACCCCGACACGATGATCGAAGATAAAGGCTGGATTTTGGAATATGATCTGGAAGCCGCCCAGTTTTTCTTTTGGAGAAGAAGGGGTATACAACCGATAACCCCTGAATTTCTGTTTGACGAAGGATATTGCAGCTGGCACGGTCTGACCCCCTTGGATCTGGATGAAAGTGCCCGGATTCATCGGGAATTAGCTCCCTTGTTGGCCCAGGATCGACTGGTCTATATCAATCGCCTGAAAGAACTGTGGATCGATTATGTCGCCCACTTGAAGGCCGACGGCTGGCGGAAGGCTCAAAGGACCTGAGGATAGCCTCCCGCAGTCTGACCATTACCGGGCAAAGAGACAACGGCGGATTGATTCGGTACAATTCCCTCGGTAATTTATGGCCGAACCACAATCATGACTATCTGGGGCCTGGGGTTCAGGCCTTTTTTTATTATTCAGAGCACTTATAAGGTTAATTTGAGAGGAGGGTCGGGGGACCAAGGACCCCCGCCCTCCCCTCAAGCTCCCCTCCCACCCCCCTTAAAGGGTTGGGGGTGATGGTTTTTGGCTAGACCCAATTCATTTATTCTATGACCTGATCAATATTTATGGCGATGGTTAGCTTAGAGGATATTACCGCAGCTCAGGAACAGCTGCGGGGGCTGGTTCTTCATACCCCGCTGATCTATTCCGATATCCTGAGCCGGAGTGCGGGACGGGAGATCTTTTTAAAGCTGGAAAACCTCCAGATCACTGGCTCTTTTAAGCTCCGGGGTTCGCTTAATAAGCTCAAACGGCTGACCGCGGCTGGAAAGGTCACCGGGGTGGTGGCTGCTTCGGCCGGTAACCACGCCCAGGGAGTGGCCTATGCTGCCTCCCGCTTGGGGATTCCCGCCACCATTGTCATGCCCCGCTGGGCTTCCATCTCTAAACAACTGGCCACCGAGGGTTATGGCGGTCAGGTCATCCGCTGCGGCGATGATTTAGCTGCCGCTCTGGCCAAAGCCCAGGAGCTGGCCCGGACCGGCCTGATTCCGATCCACCCCTTTGATGACCCGGAGGTGATTGCTGGCCAAGGAACCATTGGACTGGAAATTCTCGCTGACCTGCCCGGAGTGGACAGTGTGGTGGCGGCGGTAGGAGGTGGCGGCCTGGCCTCCGGCATTGCCGTGGCCCTGAAAGAGATGAAGCCCCGGGTGCAGGTGGTTGGGGTGGAGGCCAGCCTGGTCCCGGCCGCCCAAGCAGCCCTAAAGGCTGGCCATCCGGTTACGGTGGCGGCGGCCTCTACCCTGGCCGACGGCATCAATGTCACCCAGCTGGGGGAACATACTTTTCCCCTGCTGCAGCGTTATCTGGATGAGTTGGTGCTGGTGAGCGAAGCCCAGATCGCTGAGGCCTTGCTGGTGCTGTTGGAGAAAAAAAAGCTGCTGGCCGAAGGCGCTGGAGCAGTACCGGTCGCCGCCCTGCTTGGATCGCTGCAGGGCCGCGACCTGGGAAGGCAGGTGACGCTGGTGATCAGCGGCGGCAATATTGATATCCCGCTGGTGGGTCGGGTGTTGCAATGGGGCCTGATTCACTCCAGGCGACTGCTGACCCTGCGGGTGGTGCTGGCCGATATTCCGGGGGCACTGGGCAAATTGTCATCTATGCTGGGCCAGCAAAACGCCAACATTCTGCACATTTATCACGACCGCCGCTCCGGTGATTTGCCCCTGGATTATACCCGGGTAGAGGTGGATCTGGAAACCCGCGGTCCTGAGCACTGCCAGACGATCATCCAGGCCCTGCGAACTGCTGGTTACGCGGTGGAAGAGAAATAGCCATATTGCCGAAGAGATAATCATTGCCAGCGCCATGCTAATCTCCGTAAACCGGCCGTGGCCAGCTTTTTAAAATAACATGGCATTGATAGTTACATATAAATATATTAAGGATGCGCAGATAGAAATCCCTAACCAAACCCAAAGCTTTTAAATTATCAACATCCCCCGGAGATTACAGCCCGGGACTCAGCGATCAGGACCGCTGATGCTCTACGTTTCGGGCCGCCAAAGAAAAGGGTTTTTTGATTATGGTTATTGTTAAACACCCAATCGAGATTTAAGTTATGGCAATTTCAAAAAAAATCAGGGCGGCGATCGAAGGTTCCTCCTGGATCCGCCGGATGTTTGAAGAAGGGGCTGAACTAAAGGCCCGTCTCGGAGCTGATCAGGTCTGTGATTTTACCCTGGGCAACCCGGACCTGGAACCACCACCGGCTTTTAAAATAGCCTTATGGGAGGCGGTTCAGGACCCCCAGCCGGGGTTACACCGCTATATGCCTAACGCCGGGCTGCTGGCCAGCCGGCAGCAGGTGGCCCGCTACCTGGAAGAACTGCACGGCCTGCCCTTTACCGCCGATAATTTAATCATGACCTGCGGCGCGGCCGGAGGCCTCAATGTCATCCTCAAGGCCCTCCTCGATACGGGGGATGAGGTGATCATTCTGGCCCCGTTCTTCCCGGAGTATCTATATTACATCGATAACCATGCCGGAATCTGCCGGGTGGTGGAGACCGACGACCATTTTCGGATAGATCTCCAGGCCCTGGAGGCCGCGCTCAGTCCTCGGACCCGGGCGGTGCTAATCAATTCTCCCAATAATCCTACCGGGCAGATCTATGATCAGGCCAGTCTTCAGGCTGTAGGACAATTATTAGCTGACCATAGCCAACGTTATGGACACCCCATCTACCTGATTAATGATGAGCCGTACCGCCGCCTGGTATATGACGGCTTATTGCTGCCCAGCGTCTTCGCGGCCTATCCCCATACCCTGGTGGCCACCTCGTTTTCCAAAGACCTGTGTTTACCGGGGGAGCGGATCGGCTATGTGGCGGTCAGTCCCCAGGCCCAGGATCGCCAGGAACTGGTCACGGCCATGATCCTGGCCAATCGCATCTTGGGGTTTGTCAATGCCCCTGCCCTGATGCAGCGGGTGGTGGCTCAGTTGACTCACCAAGGAGTGGATCTGAAAATCTACGCCGAGCGCCGGGAACTTTTTTGCCAGATCCTCAACCAGGCAGGCTATGATCTGGTCAAGCCCCAGGGGGCCTTTTATCTATTTCCCCGCTCTCCCATCCCTGACGACGGGGCTTTTATCCAGGAACTTAAACAGGAAAATATCCTGGCGGTTCCAGGACGTGGTTTTGGCCGGTCCGGCTATTTCCGCCTGGCCTTTTGTGTCCCCCAATCGGTGATTGAACGGGCCGCGCCTGGCTTTGCTCGGGCGCGGGCCCGGGTAGCCTGAAGGAAGATGTCCAAGCGCATCAAGCTACCCCGACCAGTGTCGGTCAGCGAGGTTTTGAAGAAAGTTCTGAAACCTGCTGATCTGCTCGTCACCCAGCAGCGGGCCCAAATTCGCGCCGCCTGGGAGCGGATAATAAGCGATCAGTTGCGGGCTCAGACCCGGCTGGTGGATTATCAAAGGAAGGTCCTGTGGGTTGAGGTGCAATCCAGCCTGTGGATGCAGGAGTTACAATTTCTCAAATCCAAGATTTTGGCGGATTTAAATGAAATATTGGGCCCTGGGGTGGTCAACGATCTGCGTTTTAGAATCGGTGCCGAATAATGGTTAGCCTTCGGATTTATCCGAGGTCTCAATCCCTGGAGGGGTCGTTATCAAGGTGTTATCCTGCCCCGAAAAACATTGTGGAATCCAGACGATATCCGTGCTATAGTGGCGGACAATATCTCCTGACCAGTGAACAGGTCGGGAAATTGAGTTCTTTATCCAGCACAGGAGGTCAAGTGGAATGAGTGATGCAGCTACTGAAGCTTTGAATAAATTGTTGGCTGGAAATCAACGCTTTGTCCGCGGCGAGCGTGCCCCGCAGAATTTTATCAACCGCCGCCAGGAACTGTTGGCCGGACAGCAACCGTTTGCCATCGTGCTCGGTTGTTCCGATTCCCGGGTGCCGCCGGAGCTGCTGTTTGACCAGGGCCTGGGCGATATTTTTGTGGTGCGCACCGCCGGCCAAGTCCTGGAAGCTACCAGCATCGCCAGTATTGAATATGCGGTTGATCATCTGCACGTCCCGCTACTGGTAATCCTGGGTCATGACAATTGCGGCGGAGTGACCGCGGCGGTGAACCACGAAGGCCGGGGTGAGGGCAATATTGGGGTGTTATTCAGCAAAATCGTCCCTTCCATGGAACGGGCCCGCCAAATGGCGATTCCGGAGGCGGAGTTTATTGAAGCCGTAACTGATCTCAACCTGGATACCCTGGCCGATCAACTCTTTGCGGAAAGCACAATTGTTCGGGAGGCGGTCACTCAAGGCCGCTGTCGTGTAGTGGGGGCCAAATATTTCCTGGCCTCTGGCCAGGTTAAGATACTTACGCCGGAGTATCGGCCGTCTAATTGATTTTTCAGTAATTTTTAAGAAATATGCCTCAGCCCGGCGCTATCGCCCTGATCGCCATGCCTTGGCCGCTTTTTGAGCGGCCATCTATTCAATTGGGGGCACTAAAAGCTTATGTGGAAAAACGCGCCCCGCATATTCAGGTGGAGGTCTTCCATCATTATGTGGCAGTCGGCGCCAGTTTAGGAATCGAACTCTATCAACAGATTGCCGCTGGGAGGGTGGAAACCGAATTCTGCTATGGAGCGCTCCTGTTTCCCGAACAGCGGGACCAATTAGAGGCTGCCTGGCGTCGACGCCATCCCGCGGGAAAGAAAATCGCCCTATCGGAAATTTACCGGTGTCTGGAACAGTGTTTCACCACCTTGGCAAACCGGGTGGATTGGCCGCGGTTCGCCCTAGTAGGATTTTCGCACTGCACCTGGCAGTTGGCTGCCTCCCTCTATGGCTTGCGTCAACTCAAGGCCAGGCATCCGCATCTGCCGGTGGTGCTGGGCGGTTCCGGCTGTGGCGGAGAAATGGGTGCCAGTCTGCTGAAAACCTTTCCGGAAATTGATTATGTGATCCAAGGCGAAGGAGAAACAGCCCTTCTGGAGCTGGCTGAGCGGATCCTCTTGGCCCGCGCCGATTCCGGATTTACAAGTCAGAATATTCTTTATAAAGGGATTTCCGATATTGAAGAAGACACCCAGGTCGGCCTTCCCGCCGACTATCAGGTGGCTGAGCTGGACAGCTTACCAATGCCTGACTATCGGCCGTATTTTCTAGAAATCGCTGAGCATCTGGGACCGGCCCCATTTCTAGCGACTCTGCCGGTGGAGTGGTCCCGGGGCTGTTGGTGGCAGACGGCCACGCGCCGGGGGTGCAAGTTCTGCAACCTCAACCTGCAATGGCAGGGTTACCGGGCCAAGTCGCCCCCGCGTTTGATCCACGAAATAGAGACGCTGTCATCCACTTACGGCTGTCTAGATTTTGCCCTGATGGACAATGTCTTGCCGCGCCAGGGGGTGGCTGATTTCTGTCAGGGGTTGGGGAATCTTAAACGGGATTGGCGGATTTTTGTAGAGCTCCGGGCCGATTTGCCGGCTGACCTGTGGGTCAAACTGCGCCAGGCGGGTGTCCACCAGGTGCAGATCGGCATCGAGGCGCTCAGTGCCAGCCTGTTGCGAAAGATGGGCAAGGGTACCACGGTGATGGATAATATCCATGCCCTGAAATGCTGTGCCGAAGCTGGAATTGTGGCTCATGCCAATCTGATCTATGATTTTCCGGGCGCCAGTCCGGCGGAAGTTTCCGAGACCCTGAACGTCCTACCGTTTCTGGCCCCCTTTCCAGCGCTGACTCCAGTGCGGTTTTTCCTGGGAATGGGCAGTCCCCTGTATCGCCGGGCCGAGGCGGAAGGGCTGAAGTTAACCGGCAATCATGCCGATTATCATCCTATATGGCCAGAGTCTCAGTTTCCCCATCTAAAATTGGTTAAACAAGGTTATCAGGTGAACCAAAACAGCGCACGAACCTCTTGGCGACCGGTGCTCCGGGCACTCAATGATTGGCAAAAGCATTACCAGGCGTTGGAGCGCGCCTATCCTGGGCAGCCACATCTAAGCTACCGGGATGGCGGCAGCTTTTTGTTAATCAAACGACTCCAGAAATCCCTGCCACACCAGAACTTCCGGCTGCAGGGACGGTCCCGGGAGATTTATCTCTACTGCCGGTCACCCCGCTCTTTAAACCAGATCCACCAACAGTTTCCCCATTTTTCACCGGAGCGGCTGACTGCCTTTTTGGACGGGTTGGTAAGCCAACGCTTGATGTTTCGGGAGGGCCAAACCTTTCTGGCTCTGGCCCTCAGAGAGGCGCGCCATGCGAGTCCAGATGACTGACCAGCAAGTAACTGTCTTGCTGGTGGACGATGATCCCCAGATCCTCAAATTGGGGCAGGAACTTCTGGAGCATTTGGGTTATCAAGTCCTGGTGGCCGCCGATGGCGACCAAGCCGTTAATCTCTATGAATCCAAAAATCCCGTGGTTGACCTGGTAATTTTAGATTATCTCCTGCCTCGTCGGGACGGTGGCCAGATCTTACGGCAAATAAGAGGACTTGACCCCCAGGCTAAGGTTATCTTGGCCTCTGGCTTTTTTGAACAGAGGGACATTGACCAATTGGAAGCTGCTGGGGCCAGCGGGCTGATTAATAAACCCTATCGGGTCAAGGAACTGGATGCGCAGATCAAGAAGGCCCTGGGGCAGGGTTAGCAATGACCTGATCAGACTGGACGGGCAGAGCGCGAGGAATATAACCCAAGAGCGCCGCCCCGGGACGGGAAAGCTCCAGTACCCTTTGCCAACCTTCTCCCAACAATCGGCGACTGAACTGTTCGATCCAGGCCCACTCTTCAAAGTGGGAAAAGATCAACCACAGGCGCGGCGGCGGTGATTCCAGATCGGAAGGCAGGAGCAGGTTGCGGTCATTACAGGAGCGCCCCCATATTACCGCCGCTGCATCCCCCTGATAATAAAATTTAAAGGGGGGGATGGCAAAGTAATAAACATATATCAATTCTCCCGGCCCCAGATTGGTTTCCAGATAGTCCACCAGAGGCTGGATTTCCTCCCGATTGGCCTGGGGATGCAGGTTTTCCTGCCAGGTGGTCAGGGGGTTAATCCAGACCAACAGTCCGGCTATCAGGGCAACTTTAAGCCAGACCGTATTCCGTTGCCAGACCCAATGGGCCACTGCCATTACTCCCGCCCCTACCACTAAATAAAGCAGCGGAGCACTGTATAGCATCAGACGCACCCCACCATGATGCGCCATAAAGGGATAGCGCTCCAGAAAGGCCGCCCCCAGGGCCAGAACCAGGGGACCGAGCCAATAGAGGACCGCCCGCGGAGTGGAACTCTGGAGCAAAACTAGCAACCCCGAAATTAAAAACCCCAGGCCGATAAGCCACCTGGGCCAATCCCCCAAAAAATAACCCAAATAGCGGACCCACGCCCCGGCCAGCCACTGCAGGAAGGCCGACAGGCTGGCCAGATCAGGAAAATCCTGCTGCCAGTAAATCAGCAGCTCCGGAGCTACCTGATGCCGGAGAAACAGCAGATAATAGCCCAGAAATGCCAGGCCCAGGGCACCAAAGCTTATAGCCCAGCGCCAACGCGGCGCAGGCAGTTTCCACCCCAGGACCGTTCCTGCTACGGGCAGAACGAAAATCAACGGTGGGGAAAACCCCAGCCCCACGGCCAGGATCAGGGTGAAGGCCAGCCACCCCCGCTGCCCCTGGTTCCGAAGCAGTCGTTCAACTAAAACCAGTGCCAGTACCGCAAAAAAGGCGTCGGCACCGTACTGCTTGAGCTCTTTTGAATAGTAGACTAGACGGGGAGCGATGGCCACCAGGGTCAGGGCCATCAGTCCAGCCCCGGGGGAAAGCAGTCGCCGTGCCAACGGCCAGAACAGTAAAACCGCACCCACTCCGAACAGGCAGGAGGTCAAACGCAGCCCGGCTTCGCTCTGGCCGGACAGTTTGGCCACCGCCCAGACCGTCAACAGATAAAGTGGCGGGGTGGATTGGCCCTCCTTCAGGACCGCGGCCGGTTGCTCATTAAGGGCGGCCAGAGCCACCCAGGCCTCATCAGTCCACAGGTTCCGCTCCCCCAGGTCGTAGCACCGGAAAAAACCGCCCAGGGCAATGATGAGCGCCACAAGGAGCAGCAGCCGCCCCGGTCCCCGAAGATTAGTCAAGACCACGTTTTTTTCATGATTTTTATAATCTCTGCATTTATAATAACATTATGAGGCCAACAACCGCGAACAAAATTTTTATCGATGCTGGAAATTCTTCGGCTTCCTAATGAACTCTGACTTTTTGATCAATTGGCCGCCGCCCCTGCGGCCCGGAGATTGTTTGGATGTGGTGGCACCAGCCAGCCCGGTGGCCCGAAAGCCGTTTCTGGCCGGGGTCCGGTGGCTGGAAGAATGGGGTTTTAGAGTGCGTTATAGGGAGGAAATTTTTCAGGAGCGGCGGTATGAGACCGCCGCTGACCAGGAGCGCTGCCATCTCCTAAGCCAGACCCTGGCTGATCCCGAAATCCGGGGGGTGCTGTGCGCCCGCGGCGGTTACGGTTCTCTGAAGCTTTTGGAACACCTGGACTACGCCGCCCTAAGCGCCCATCCGAAGCGATTTGTCGGCTTCAGTGATGTGACCAACCTGCTATGTACCTTTTACCAGCGTCTTAAGGTGGTGACCTTCCACGGCCCCACCGTAGCCCACCTGGGAGAGCTGACTCCCGCGGCCCGAGCCAGCTTGCAGAATGCCTTGACTGCTAAGGACCCCTTAAACCTAAGCTTTACGGGTCTGACGGTTTTATGTCCGGGCCAGACCCAGGGGCCCTTGTTGGGTGGCAACCTGACCACCCTTTGCCACCTGATCGGCACCCCCTTTGTCCCCCGCCTGGCCGGGCATGTACTGTTTCTGGAAGACCATAATGAGTCCCGCTACCGGATTGACCGGTTGCTGCACCACTTGAGGCTGTCCGGGTTATTGCAGGAGGTCACCGCGGTAGTGCTGGGGAGTTTTACCCGCTGTGGAGCAGTTGGGCCGCTCTTAGAAATTTTTCGCTCCACTCTGGAGCCTTTACAGATCCCGGTGCTCGCCGGTTTGCCGGTCGGCCATCAGCCCGATAACCATACCCTGCCCATCGGGGCTTGGGCCATAGTCAATGCCGAGACCGGCACTTTACGAATCGAGGGCTAATGATTTCCTGAGAGGGTTTAACCATGTGGGATTGGCAGCCACTGCTGTGGAACTTTGAGAAATTACTGATTGCCGCGCTGATCGGCGGCTGTATCGGCTTTGAACGTGAGTCTCATGGCCAAGCCGCAGGTCTGCGGACCAATATTTTGGTCTGCATTGGCTCCTGTCTGATGATGATACTTTCCCTGCACATGGAAGAGCTCTACCGCCATCTGATGGAGCATAACTCAGTGGTCCGCCTGGATCCGGCCCGGATTGCCTCATATGCCATTGCCAGTATGGGTTTTCTGGGAGCCGGGGCCATCATCACCGGCAGGGGTTCGGTGCGGGGTTTAACCACCGCCGCTGGTCTCTGGCTGGTCACCGGCCTTGGCCTGACCATTGGCGCTGGATATTTGATGCCAGCCATATTTTGTACTATTATCAGTTTGGTTGTCCTTTTCGGATTCATGCACATCAAATCACTCCTGCCCCGGGATGAGCATACAATGCTAACCTTAAAATTTGCCAGACGAGGGAATCCCCTCGAGCAGATCAAGCAAATTATGGCCGAACATCAGATCCTGATCAATTTCGTCAATTATAAGGCTGAGCCACCAAACGATATGGTGACCTATCGTTTGCGCTTGCAGAGCAAGGAAGATTTACCCTGGGGACAGATAGTCAAACGGTTGTCGGAGCTGAAATGGCTGCAAGAGATTCACTGGGAAGAAGGGGAAGTGCCATAAGTGCCAATAAAAAGGAAAACAATGGGCTTTTTACCTTATTTAAGCAACTGGCGCATTGCTCGGCTCAGCCTCCTGGCGCTGGCTTGTATCGGGTTGGGGACGGCCTCGCCTCTGTTGGCCGAGGACAGGGTCTATGATCCCCGCTGGCAACTGCGCTACCGCGTCGCAGGAGATCAGATCTACGACCCCAACTGGAAATTACAATACCGCTGGCGTGATGATAAAATCTATGACCGGAACTGGCGGCTCCAGGGCCGCATCCAGGACGGCAAGATTTACGATCGCCGGTGGCAGCGCTGGGGCACCATCCGGGACAATAAGGTTTATGACCGCCATTGGCGACTAAAATATCATCTGCAAAAATCGAGATGAGAATTCCGCAGCGATCTTCAGGTTAGATAGGCATGCAAGCCCGGCAGCAGAAAGCTCACCCCGAAATAGGTAAATAACACCGCCAGAAAGCCCACTACCGCTAGGATGGCGATGCGCTTGCCCTGCCAACCTTTGACCAGGCGAGCATGGAGCAGCGCCGCATAGATCAGCCAGGTGATCAGCGACCAGGTCTCCTTGGGGTCCCAGCTCCAGTAAGTGCCCCAAGCCGCTTCGGCCCACACCGCGCCGGTGAGGATGCCCAGGGTGAGCATAAAAAAGCCGATTACGATAGTGCGATAGATCAGGTGGTCCAATTCGCCGGCGGAAGGGATGGGATCAGCCTCCCCCTTGCTGGGCCGGGGCTGCCGGGTGCGGATCAGATAAAGCAGGGCGGCGCCAAATCCCAGAGCAAAGGCGGCGTAACTTATAAAGCAGGTAATTACGTGAATCTCCAGCCAATTGCTTCTGAGGGCCGGAATCAGCGGGGTAATCCGGCTGTCAACCCCGCCCAGTGAGGCATAGGCCAGCAGCAGGAAGGCCAAGGTGGCGACCAAGGCGCCCAGATAGGCTCGGGTCTGGCGCCAGAAGCCCAGGCAAACCACCCCTACCAGGGACCAGGAGCAAAACACCAGGGATTCGTAGAAATTGGACAAGGGCGCATGGCCGATGCCTAGCTGATAAGACTCCAGCCAGCGGTAGATCAAGGCTCCGGTATGGCCGCCCCAGCCCAACACCAGGCCGCCGCGGGCCAGCCAATCCAGACGAGGCCGCTGGAAGACCCTGGCAACCAGAAAGAGCAGGGCAGCACTAAAATAAATCAGGGTTACCACTCCCAGCAGGTGGGCGCTCATGGCGAGACTCCTTTTTCCAGTCGGGTCAACAACCGGGTTAACCGCCGCTGAAACGCTTCCCGGTTCCGGACGCCGCTGCCATGGATCTGGATAAGCCAGCCGTTTTGAGGGTGCGGCCGCAGGGCTACCGCCCAGCGCTGCCGGGGAGTAAAAAAGGCCAGCCAGAACCCTGGCAGCAACAAGATAAACCCGGCATAAGCCCACCACACCCCGGGATCTCTTTTTACCATCAGCCCGGAGGCGTAGCGAGTGGGCAGTTCGGCCAGGGTAAAGCGGTGTGGACCGGGCTGATCATCAACGCCCTGGGGAGTATTTTTCAACACCCAGAAAATTGCCGGATGTCCAGGGCCGTTTTTATAGGCCATCAGCAGGGCCGGCCCCAGTCCCTGAAAATCTGCTTCAATACGCAAAATGATCACCGAAGCTTCTCCACCCGGCAAGTCGGTCTTGGTCCGCCATGGGATTTCCATCTGGGTGCAAAGATTACCATGGCAGACATTCAGGCGGATCGGACCGGCCGGCACTGTCTGGTAACTGGCCTGATAGAAACTCAGTCCCTCATATTTTAAGGGATCATTGACCCGACAGGTTCCTTTGAATACTTCCCGGCCTTCTTTGATAAAGGTGAGTTCAGAGCGATATTCCCGGGGGGTACCGTCCGGATAGGATAAGATCTGAAATTTATCGAGTTGCACGGCAAAATCTAACGTTCGGCTCTCACCATGCCCGGCCACTTCCAAGCGATTTACCGCCTCGCCTTCAGGAATCACCACATGACCCTGAAATCCCCAGATCTTGCCAATAAATCCGCCCAGGATAATTAACACTATGCTCAGGTGGATCAGATAAGGTCCCAGATATCCCCGACGTCCCCGTAAACTTAAGTACCAGACCGCATCTACTTCGGCCTGGATTTGCGTCGTTCCCAGAACCTGACGCAGACAGGTCTCTAACCGGGGTCTGGGGTCCGGCTCCTCCGCCCCCCAATGGATTTGGCCGCGTTCGGGTAAGGCCTGATATTTTTCCAGGACCAGGGGCTGATGGAGCCGCCGCAGGGCATCGGGCAGCCGGCGGTAGGAACAGGCGATAAGATTAGCCAGAAGAAGACCAAGCAGGGCCAAAAACCAGGGACTTTGGTAAACCGTGGTCAGACCCAGCCGCCAGAATAGCGCTCCCAGTCGCGGGCCAAAACGGCTGAGATAATAGGCATATTTCTGCCCCTGGGGCAATAACGTGCCCATCAGGGAGGCCCCGGCTAACAGTAGCAGGAGTACTAAAGCCAGGCGGACGGAGATTAAACTGCTCCAACAGCGCCGGAGCAGACTTTGCAGAACTCGGTCTTGCGTCACAATCGGTGAACGATTAGGGGAAAGGGCATCATGGTTGATTTCCGCAAGATGTCGTTACTAACATTCGGATCTTTGAGATTGCAGCAATGGGCAGCGGAAGTTAGGACGAAAATTATTATAACCTCAATCTTCCTCTGATTCCTCTTCTTCTGCCTCTTCGTCCAGCAAGTACTCCTCGTATTCCTCCAGGGTAAGCAACTCGTCAAACTCTGAGTCCAGGAGATTTTCTATTCTTATGATCCAACCCTCATTATAGGGGTCCTCATTGGCGAGTTCCGGTGACTCGAGAAGCTCTTCATTGACTTCGCTAACCTCGCCTGAAACCGGGGTCAGGAGCTCTAACCGGCCTTCCCGGGTCTCGATGACGCTGAAGGCTTCATCTTTTACCAGCTCTTCGCCTTCATCAGGGAGGTTGAAATCGATGATTTCGCCCAATTTTTCCTGTAGATAATCAGAGATGCCGATGGTGGCACAGCCGTTCCCGTCCACTCTGACCCAGAGATGGTCTCGGCTATACCGAAGTTCCCCGATTTCTCTCACTTCCATTTCTCTCCTTGGTTAGAAAGCCTGGTGCCGAGAACAAGCTAAAGCTTATGTTTTATAATCATACCTCTCAGCTTTTGCAAGATTTTTTTAAAAAATCTGTTCGACGAAGCTTTTCAGCCGATTAAAATATCGCTGGCCGTCGATCAGATAGGTATCATTATGTCCCGCTTGAGGGACAGGGTAGAGTTCCTTCGGTGGCGGCGCCAGTTCATAAAGCTGCTCTGCCATCCAGAAAGGGACAACTTCATCCTGCTCCCCGTGAATAAACAGTTTGGGCAGTTTAAGGGCCGGAAGCCGATGGGTAAGATCAAACTTCTGAGCAAACAGGCCCTTGCCCGGCAGCCAGGCATAGTGGTGGCGAGCCATATCGCCGACCTTGGTAAAGGCCGCTTCCAGGATCAAGGCCCGCGCCGCAACCTTGGTGGCCAGATCTGCAGCAACCGCACCCCCCAGGGATCGGCCCAGGAGCACCACCCGCTCCGGGGGGATCGCCAACGAGCCGCAGAGGTGTTGATAAGCAGCCAGCGCATCTTGATAGACCCCTGACTCACTGGGGCGCCCCTGACTGAGGCCATAACCGCGATAATCAAAAATCCAGACCCCTAACCCAATCTGATGCAACCGAGCCATATAATCCAGCCGGTGACTGATGTTGCCACCGTTGCCATGGAACCACATGATTACCGGTGCCGCTCTGTCTGCCGGAACGTACCAACCATGGAGTTGCAGACCATCGCTGCTGGTAAAAAAACACTCTTGAAAATCCAAGCCCATTTGCAGCGGCGTAGCCTCCAAGCGGCGGCTGGGGAAGAAGATGAAGGTTCGTTCGATAAAGGCCTCGCAAGCCGATAACCACATCAGCATACTCCCCAGCAGCACCATCTGAATCGGGATTGCCTTTGATTTCCCCCTCCCCAACCATCGTCAGGCTGATTTAGGAGATATTATCGCCTCGGCAGGAAGCCTAGGCAAGGTGAATTTTCCGGTCAAGCTGATTAGGGGCGTTTTTCGGGTGGCTTTTCTAGTGGCAAAATCAGCGCCATTATGATATGCACCCCTGTGGAATTATGGCGGGTTGCTACCCCCGGCCATTCCGCTGTCTGATTAAGAATTCTGTTTTTAAGAGAGGTTAACCGATGCACCCTTTGCTGGCCGGTAACCCGGGTGAAAAGCGTCTCCTGCTGGGCAATGAAGCCATTGTCCGGGGGGCCTTGGAGGCGTGCGTAAGCCTGGCCACTACCTATCCCGGGACCCCGGCCTCAGAAATCGGCGATCGCCTATATCAGATTGCCCATGAAACCGGGCTGTATTTTGAATATTCGGTCAATGAAAAGGTGGCCCTGGAATGCGCTGCCGGAGCCGCCGCCTGCGGGCTGCGAGCCTTGTGTGCCATGAAACATGTCGGCGTCAATGTTGCCGCCGATATGTTGATAACCCTGGCCTATGTGGGGGTCAGAGGGGGATTGATTCTGGTCTCTGCTGATGACCCTTCCATGTTTTCCAGCCAGAATGAGCAGGATAATCGCTACTATGCCAGGCTGTCGGGGCTGCCTCGTTTCGGAGAGAGCGAAGCCATAGACCACCATTTCCTTTTTCCATGCCGGCATTCCTGGTCTGATCAATGCAGTCCACAACCATCACAATTTTCTGCTGGTAATCCTGGACAATGGCACTACCGCCATGACCGGACATCAGCCCCATCCGGGGGTAAAACCGGCCCCTCCCGGCTATGGCGGGCAGCGGATCGATTTAACCAAGATAGTCCGGGCCCTGGGCGTGGATGCCGTAGAGGTCGTCCATCCCCTGCATTATGACAAGAACCTACAGACCGTTAAAGCCCTATTGAGCCAATCCGGGGTGCGGGTGCTGATCTCCCGGTGCCCCTGTACTTTATATGTCCAACGCCTGTCCGGACGTAAAAAGACTAGGACTTTTTATGTCGGACCAGAATGCCGGGATTGCCGTCACTGCCTGGATTATTTCGGCTGCCCGGCACTACATCCCAGCCTGGTGCCCGGCGAAGGGGGTCGCATGGTAATCGATGAGGCCCAGTGTGCCGGCTGCGGGTTCTGTTCCCAATGGTGCGAAGCTATTCATGCCAAATAATATTATGGACAAGTCAATAAAATTGCGCATTTTTTGCACCGGTGTGGGGGGTCAAGGTACGCTGCTCGCCTCCCGAGTCCTGGGGGAAGCGGCGATGACCGCCGGCTATTCGGTCCTGGTCAGTGAGACCCACGGTATGGCCCAACGGGGGGGCGTAGTGGAATCAGCGGTAATCATCGGGGCTCTGGCCAGCCCGATTATTTCGCCGGGAGAGGCTGACATTGTTTTAAGTTTCGAAGCCTTGGAAGCCTTTCGGGCCTTGAGCCGCTGCCATCCCCAAACCCTGGTAATTACCAACACCAACACCATAATTCCCCAGCCTGTGGCCATCGGCCAGGCTCATTACCCTCCGGTTGACTATCTCCTGAATCTGTTAGCCCAACAGGTTGGCGACCTGTTTGCCTTCGACGCTGAATCTTTGGCTCAGCGGGCTGGCAACCCCAGAGCCGTCAATATGGTGTTATTAGGAGCTTTGGCCCGATCCGGACGGCTGCCTTTCCCCAAAGAAGTCTTCGTCCAAACCATCGCTGACCGAACTCCTGCCAAATATGTGGAGACCAATATGCAGACCTTCCGGTTGGGACAGGAGGCCGCAGCCCGGCAATCTAAGGCACCATAAGAGTCGTTGCGAACTCTGCCAGGCCTATTTGGGATAACAGGACTAGTGAGCCAATTGCCATTGACAGGCCGGGCGGTTGTTGATAAATTTATAAATCTATGTCGGGACGTAGCGCAGTCTGGGAGCGCACCTGAATGGGGTTCAGGGGGTCGGAGGTTCAAATCCTCTCGTCCCGACCAGAAATTATAATTATTATAGTGTGCACCATTAGTGTCCGGCACAAAAATTGAGTAAAGGTATTTGGTTATTGGCCGAGTATGGAGGATGTTTTTTAGGACAGATGATTCCCCAAAGGGAACGTCTTTCCATTAACATGGTTTGAATAAGTAGGGTCCACTCCAGGATGCCGAGATCCATAGTGCTTTTGATTTTTAACCAGATAAGCAGCAAATAGGCGATCAAAGCCGTCCAGATCTGGATTAAGACGGCATTGCGGGAAGTGCCATAAAAGGTTTTGATTTTCAGATTTTGTTTGATCCCTTTGAAAAACAGTTCGATCTGCCAGCGCTGCCGATAGAGTTCGGCAATATCCAAGGCCGACAGGTCAAAACGATTGGTCAAAAACACATATTCTTTACCGGTTTCCGGGGCGCG